>JBEBGB010000526.1:0-3897 GCA_040081675.1 Vicinamibacterales bacterium | reverse complement strand
AGGCGCCTCCCGTGGGAAAAAGCTCGTGTAGCAACGGCTTTGTACCACGCGGAGGCGTTTGTGTTTCAGTGAAACTCGCTCACTCGTGAATTATTCAGGTTAAGGCCAGCACCATGAATGTCACCGCCGTGTGCATCGCCATGACTGACAATACGCGGACCTGATCGAATTGCTGCGGATCGTAGAGACCGTAGAGATAGCCAAGAAGGGCGAGAAAGCCGAAACCGAGGGTCGCCAGCGCCATGACTTGGCTGAGTGCTCGAGTCCCTGGGCGGTCCAGTAGCAGCAGCGCAACGCCGAACATGAACCAGTTCAACGCCGCGCTCACAGACATCCGGCCAGGGGCGATCGGGAGACCGGAGGGCAGCGGGTCCTGGAAGAGGAGCTGATCGAGGCCAAGCTCCCAACTGAAACGGTGCTCGAGCAGCGTGAGCAGCCCGATCAATGCCACTACCGCAGCGCTGGCCACAGCAACCCGGCGCGCGGAGGACGTGGGTTGTGGCGTCCGTAGCGCCCATAGTGCCGCGCCCGCCAGGACAAAGCAGAGAGCGGTATTGGCCTTCATCGCGACCGACCCTGGCTCGACGGCCCTGAAGGCTTCGATGTCCAGCGCCCAGCCCACGAGCACGAGCGCACCCACGGCCATGGCCCACAGCGCGGCCGCGCCGGCAAGCCACCTCGCCACGTCGGCCCGGCGCGTGTCGGCGCCGGGATCGTGTGTCGCGGGCGGTTGCGCCGCTTCGTGTACTCCGATTGGAGTCATGACGTCCCCGCGGGCCTGGGGAGGCCGAAGGGCCAAGTGAACAAGGTGTCCACAACCCCGAGCACGGTGCTCGTGAATCCAAACTTGCAGATAAATCCGTCGGCCCCTGCGTCCTCCGCGCGGCGTCGAGTTGCCGCACCGTCCAGCAGCGATACGACGACGACGCGCGGCGGCGCCGGCAATGCCTTGATTCGACGCGTGGCGTCGAGGCCGTTCATCAGAGGCATGACGAGGTCCATCAACACGAGATCGGGGCAGAACTCGTCAATCAGCGCCACGGCGTCCAGACCGTCTCGCGCCGTCCCGACGACCAGCAGGCGCGGGTCGTGCGACAGGAACTCGCTTGCGGCATCCAGGAACGTGACGTTGTCGTCCACGAGGAGGACCCGAATCTGCGGCATGCGCGTGGACTATTGCGGAGTCCGCCGGCGCACGCCAGTGGGCAATACCTGAGACCGGCTCGGGGAATCCCCGAGGACAGTGCAGGAGGACGGGAAGCGCGTGCGGCGGCAGGTATCAGCCCTCCGGTGGAATGAGGCCGTGGCGCATGGCGTACCTTACCAGGCCGACCACGTCGTGTATGTTCAGCCGCTCCATGACCTGGGCACGGTGCGTCTCCACGGTCTTGGTGCTCAGGTGCAGCGCAAAGGCGATCTCCTTGGTGGACTTGCCCTCCGCCACGAGTGTCAAGACTTGTCGCTGGCGCGGTGTTATCAAGTCAGCCGCCGTTCTGTTCGCTCCGGAGACGCGCGCTAGGTAGTTGTCTATCACGGTGCGTGAGATCGCCGGGCTGAGATATGTCTTGCCGTAGCGCACGGCCTCGATCGCCAGTTCGAGCTCGATCGTCGCGGAGTCTTTGAGCAGATAGCCCGCTGCGCCAGCGAGCAATGCCTGCATCACGTATTCCTCGTTCGCGTGCATCGAGAGGATGATGACCTTGACTTCCGGATGCTCCGCCGACACGCGCGCAGCGGTCTCGAGGCCGTTCAGTCCCCGCATGGCGATGTCCACCAGCAAGATGTCTGGATGGAGGGTCTCGATCAACGCCAGCGTCTCGATTCCGTCGTCCGCCTCGCCTACAACCTCCACGCCGGACATGATCTCCAGCAGGGCACGGATGCCGGCGCGCACGAGCGTGTGGTCGTCGGTCAGGAAGACGCGTACTGGAATCATGGCAGGGCCGGCGTGTCTTGGGTGTCATCCGCCGCCTCGCGGAAGGGAAACCAGGCGTGGACCTCCGTGCCCCGGCCCGGCATCGAGTGCCACTGGATGCCACCGCCGACGAGCGTCGCGCGCTCCTCCATGCCGATCAGGCCCAGGCTCGTGCCGAGCGTGGCCCGATGGCGGGCAGTCGTCACGTCGAAGCCCGTGCCGTCGTCACCCACGCGTAAGTGCAGCGCGCCGTCCTGTACCTGCACGCTCACGGTGATGTTCCGAGCAGCGGCGTGTCTGAGGACGTTGGTGAGCGCCTCCTGGGCGATGCGGAAACAGGCAGTCGCCGTCGCCTCTTCGACGTGCATGATCGGGGGGGCCTCCTCGAACTGCAGGCATAGGCCAGCACGTTGTGCTTGCTGATCCGCTAGCCAGCGCAACGCCGGGACCAGGCCCATGTCATCCAGGAGCGGCGGACGCAGTTCCAGCGAGAGCGAACGCACTTGCTGGAGCGCTCTTTCGACGATGGCGACGCTGTCGTTCAGTCGTCTTGCGACGTTCATGGGCTCCGGAAAGCGCTGTAGGGATTCCAGGTTGATCTTGGCGGCCGTGAGCGCCTGGCCGATCTCGTCGTGCAGCTCCCGCGCGAGGTCCCTTCGGTCCGTCTCCTGGACCTCCAGCAACCGGAACGAGAGCGCTCGGAGGCGGCTATTCGCCAGCCGGAGAGCCTGATCCGTCCGCTTGCGCTCGGTGATATCCGTGACGAAACCCTCCAGGAACAGCAGTTCCCCAGTGGGGCCGAAGATGCCGCGGCCGCGTTCCCAGACCGTTCTCAACTCGCCAGACTTGGTGCGAATCCGATACTCGCACTCGTAAGGTTCGTGGGCGGCCACCGCCTGTTGGACATTTCGCCACGTCGCATCCTTGTCTTCGGGATGAATCTCCGCGCCGCAGGTGATGGTACGGTCCACCAGATACTCGCCTTGGGTGTAGCCCGTGATGCGCTCGACACCTTCGCTTATGAACTCCGGCGTGTAGTCCATGTCGTTCGCCACGCTATACACGTAGCCCGGCAGGTTGCTGATGAGCGTCGCGAGCCGTCGATCACGCTTCCGGACCGCTTCCTCGGCCTGCTTGCGCTCGGTGATGTCGACGATGACGGCCACGAACTGGGCGCTGGCGTTGTGTCCGATCAGTTGCAGGTGCACCTCCACTGGATACGTACTGCCATCCCTTCGTCGATGAACCGCCTGGAAGACGTGTTTCTCCTGCTCGCGACGGAGCAGCGGCTCGATCAATGCCCGGAATGCCGACTCCGTGAACGCGGGCTTCAAGTCAAGTGGGGTGAGTGCGCGCAACGCCTCCATCGAGTAACCGAGGTTGCGCCGAGCGCTCTCGTTCACGTATCGGAAGTGCAGGGTGTGCGGGTCGAATACGTAAAACTCGTTCAGGCTGACATCGAGCATCCGCCCGAGCTTCAACATTGCATCGCCGCTCTTGGATGGCGGCGTCCGCCGGGGGGGAACTCGCTTTCGCGTCATGGTGCCGCCTCTGCCGTGCGTCCCGCCGCTGCCACGCCTGGCGGCCATACCGCGGCGGTCGTGACGTCGCGCTGTTCAGCGCTCGTGCAGGACCGCTTTTACCACGAAACCGACGTTGGCCGGGCGTTCCCCGAGGCGCCGCATAAAATAGGGAAACCACTCGCGCCCGAAGGGGACATAGAGCCGCACGCGGTGCCCGCTGGTAACCAGCGACGCCTGGAGATCGCGCCGGATGCCGTACAGCATCTGAAACTCGTACTTGTCGTTCGCGATGCCGCGTTCGGTGGCGTAGGTTCGAGTCTGGTCCAGGATCGCCGGGTCGTGCGTGGCAATCGCCGGGTAGGTGCCGGAGTCCAGCAGCAACCGCATGAGCCTGATGAAGGCGGCGTCCACGTCGGCTTTCTTCCGGTGTGCCACCGTCGCCGGTTCCTTGTAGGCGCC
>JBEBGB010000525.1:0-3909 GCA_040081675.1 Vicinamibacterales bacterium | reverse complement strand
TCAATATCGATCTGTCAACCGGTGACATTCGAGATGTGCCCCCTCTCCATCGTACGGAATCCTTGTGGCCAGATAGGAGACAATCTGTCATCACCCGCGCGCGCCTCCCGGCCGCGGAGCGGAGTGCTGAGCGAGCAAGGAGTGTGGTCATGTTGGGTTCGATCGGAACGCCAGAACTGCTGGTCATCTTCGTCATTGCGCTGGTCGTCTTCGGGCCGCGACGGCTGCCCGAGTTGGGGCGACAGTTTGGACGCACCATCGCTGAGTTCAAGCGCGCGAGCTCACAGCTTCAGAGCACGCTCGAGAGCGAGATCGAACTCGAGGCTGCGAAGAAGAATGCGACTCCGGAGCCTTCAGTCGCAGTTCCGCTGACCCCACTTCAGAGTGAGTTCAGCGAGCAGCTGTCGAAGTCGGCGTCAGGCCATCTCTGATAATTGGTGTCGAGTGACGTTGACTCAGGCAGACCTGGAGGCGCTCGACGAACTCGAGTACCACATCAAAGCGATCCTGCCCGAGGTGTATCAGGACACCTACGACGACGTGCAACCGGTACCCATGCGCAGCGCGGGTCTCATTTACGACGTCGACGGAAAGGTCGCGTGGGACGAGATCTGGGAGAGCTTCTGCGATCTCGCGATGGCGGGTGGTCCACCGCACAAGGGCACCCTTCTCGAACCCGGCGCACGCGCGGAAATTGCTGCCCAGCCTGATCGATATCGTGAGGTCACGGACGAAGTCTGCCGTGGGATCGAAATGGCGACCGAACTCCCGGCCGAGGCGTCTCCGACACAGGGCTGGGTACGCGCATACTGCACGAGTCCGGGCATGGCCGGATGGCTGGCTCGCGCGATCGTCATGGAGAACGTGGCCGCCCGGAGCGTGGGCACCGCGCTCGACCTTCCGGCGGCGCCAGCATTTCGTCTCGAGAAGGAGATCAAGAACGTCGTGACTGTCGTGGCCAAGACCAGCCACTACTGGAAAGGTCACATGCCGTCGCTCCAGCAGCGCTCGATCGGCTCGATGTTCTCGAGGATGGCGAAGACGACGCCTCTCATCGAGCCCGCGTACGTCGGCGACGCGTTCTGGGCGGACAAGCACGAGTTCGACTGCACGGAGGTGGCCGATAGGGTCTATGCGGCCACCGGTCTTCGCCGGTCGAACCATCGAACGGTGGGCTGGATCGGTCTCGAGTGCGGCAAGGTTGGCGCAACGATTTGGATGATGCGCGCGTTGGTCGTTGGCAACATCATGTCGAGGCGAGAAGGAACGACGCTGATGGTGCCGGTGAATGCAGCGACCGATCCAAGCGGCGAGCGAGTTGTGACGGCCGTGGCGCAGGTTCACCGGCTCGCAGCCGCGCGACGACGTGAACCGCTTTAGCGTGGCGGTTGTCGTCCTACATGCGAGGGGCAACAGGCTCTCGGACCTCCGTCCACTCGCTCCTGAACTCCGGTCGATCCTCGGCGCGATCATACCCGGCCAGATCGTTCCCGTGGGCCGATAGCGGCCGGAACCAACGACAGCTCTTCGCACTGTCCGCATGACCGGAACGTCGATCGCGCAAGGGAGACTCACCTGCTGATGTGGCGAAGCATCGCGCGCCTCTGGATGGACAGCGTCGGCTACTTCGTTGAGACTTCCGGCCGCCAGTTCATGAGCACACCCAGTGACACGCTCGACGACGCGCCTTCGAGTGGCGTGAGAGCCAGAATGCGGCCGTCCGACGCGATGTCGTAGGGATAAATCAACTCGCCCGGGGGCTCGATCAGCGGCATCAAGGAGCGCGACTCTCCGGCCGTCATGGCATGCCCCGAGTACTTCAACGGCACGACCACCAGTCGTCCGTCCTCCGAGCGGTAGAACACTTCGTCTGAGCGTGGTCCCCATCGGGGGTAGCTGCCGCCGGAGGTTGACACTCGTTGGACTAGGTGTCCGTCTGGATAGTCGCGAACGTACACCGCGCGCCGTCCTGACTCATCCGATGTGAACGCGAGCATTCGACCATCTGGGGACATCTGCGGATGGATTTCCGTAGCTGCAGACTGCAACAATGGTGCTGGCTTACCGGAACCGTCGGTCGCCACCGCCCAGATGTCGTAGCCGGTCGCTGGACGACGAGCGACATAGACGATGCGCCCGTCTCGTGACGACCAACTGCCGGGAAATAGGTCCTCGCCTGCCAGCACCGTGCGTTCGGCTGCGCCCAGCATCGGAGCCTTCTCGATCATCTGCTGGAGACCTGGGGCGGCAATAGCCACGTGCTGAGCGTCTGGCGACCAGGTCGCATAGCCGGCGCGGTTCTCCGAGGTGATCCGGTTGCGTGTGCCGACGGCGAGGTCCAGGACCCAGGCGTCGCGGACACCAGCGCCGGCCTCCACGACGGCGAGCACACGGTCTCCCGTTGCCGACAACTGAATGCTCACGTAGCGATCTGGCGCAACGGCAGCTTTGCCGATCAAGGACCCGTCGCCACGGAACCAGGCGAGCTGATTTCGGCCGCTCCCCGGCACATAGAGAATCGTCCCGTCGTTCGCGACCGACAGGTTCGAGCGATTGGGTCCGGCGAAGGTTCGCACGTCGCCAACGCCGGGGATCGCCACCGGCGATCCTGGTGGTCCGGTCGATGCCGGATCGAAGGTGCGCGCAACGAGCCGGTCATTCGCGACAGTCAGTAAAACGCCGGGTAGACCGCGCAGGGGCGCCGCGTACGCCGCATCCAGTGCCGCATCTTCGATTCGGCGAGGGTTAGCGGCCTTCCCATCCGTGACCAGATAGATACCGGGTTGGCGCCCCTGAATGAAGTACAACAACGTGCGTCCATCTGGCAACACACGGGGCCACCGGTGACTCGGTTCGCCTTCGCGAGGCACGGTGAACGGCGTAGAGGCCCCTCCCGTCGCGGCCACAGCTCTCAGCGGACCAACGCCCGGAGAGAACACGATCGTTCCATCCGCCAGCCACGCGCCTCCCCTCGGCAGTTGCGTGGCTGTCGTCACCGAATGAGACGCACCGCCAGCGATGTCGATGCGCCTGAGATTCCCGCCGGCGAAGTATCCAATCGATCGACTGTCGGGAGACCAGAACGGCTGGGCGGCATCGTCGGTATCCGCGAGTTGACGGGCTTCGTCCCCGTCGAGCGACCGGAGCCACAGGCTGGTCACACCGTCCTTGCGTGCGACAAACGTGATCGTCCGGCCGTCCGGTGAAATAGCCGCGCCGCCACCGATGGCCGAGACCACGAACTCGGCGCCCGCGGGCGGCGCTATTCTCAGACTGACGCGGCGTGGCGGGTCCACCGGCACTCGCGATGTCCAGACAATCCCGCCACCAACGGCGAAGGCGGCCGCCATCGCCAGCACCACTCCCACCCGCGAGCTCCTGCGAGGTGCCGGCGGCGCCCCCAGCGGGCCGGTCTCCGTCGACCACTCGAGGGCCGTGCGCAAGTCCCTGGCGTTTTGCCACCTGTCGTCAGGGGCTTTGGCGAGGCACTTCTGGACGATGCGTTCAAGCATCGGCGGCGTGAGCGGTTGCCTGGCTGCGATTGCGGGCGGCGTGTCTTTCAAGATCGCGCCAATAACGCTGGCAGCCGACTCGCCATCAAACGGTCGCTGGCCGGTGGCCATCTCGTACAGCAGTGCTCCAAGTGCCCAGATGTCGCTGCGTGTGTCGGCGTCGCGTCCTTCCAATTGCTCCGGCGACATGTAGTGAATGGTGCCGAGGATGGTGCCCTTCGCGGTGCCCAGTTCCGCGGTTGTGGCGCCGGTCTCGTCCGAGAACGCGACGGGCGACGCCTTGCCGTGCAGCTTTGCAAGCCCGAAATCGAGCAGCTTCGGTCCGCTCTTCGTGAGCATCACGTTGAGGGGTTTGAGGTCACGATGCACGATGCCAGCGCGGTGCGCCTTATCGAGC
>JBEBGB010000524.1:0-3918 GCA_040081675.1 Vicinamibacterales bacterium | reverse complement strand
CAAGGAGGATGAACCCCATGAGCAGGAGAAACGTGGTGTGGAGATAGACGGGAATGCCGAATAGCCTTCCGACCTTCCAGGACCAGATCACGAATCCCCCTCCGCGCGTGTGGCCGGACACGTGCCCCAGTTATCGATGCGTCTCAGAGTCCCAGACTGCGACCGTGCGGCGTGTACCAGGCGTCTATCGAGAGCCCCAGTGGTCCGCTCCCGGCGAGCATCACTGCCTCTCCAAGATACGGGAGGTACCGTCGTGAACCTGTTCCCGATTGCACAGACGGCGGCGGCCAGATCGAGGACCTTCAACGTGGAGGTAAGGGACACACTCCGGCCGTGACAGTCCCATAGCCCCAGTCGCACTCGAATCGCGATGATCGGTCTGTTCTTCACGAGCCACCACGTGCGCCCCGTCTGGAGGAAGGACGCCTCACCCATGGTGGGGCCTCATTCACGATACGGCGAAAGATCCGATGCTTTGGTTTTTCGCGGGAACCAGCGCACTCTACGCTTTGGTCGGGCAGTATACCGAAGCGATCACCCTCTTGGTGGCCATTTTGCCGCTCAGCCTTGATGGCATCGGAAATGTCGAACACGGACGGTCTATGGCGTTAGCGACTCTCACGGCGGCAAGTGCCTTCGTGACGGCAGCCTTGAGCCGACTGCGGACCCGAGCTGCATGGGTGATGTGTCTCGGAACATTGGTGAGTTCGTTCATGCTGATACAGACACCTGCAGTCGATGCCCTGCTGCACTTGACGCCGCTCCATTGGGATGATTGGGTCTTGGCGATTCTGTCTGGATTGGGAGCCGCGGCCATTCCTTTCATCTGGGAGTTCTGGAACCTGCGACAGTTGAGACCAGCAGGACGCCCATGAAGCCTTGGTACGAACTCGACGCGCATGTCGCCGCCGAGCAACTCGGCACGGATCCTGACAAAGGACTCTCGGCGGCGGAGGCCGGGCGTCGACTGTTGGCCGACGGACCGAACGAGCTGATCGAAGGCGCAGCACGGAGCGTGTGGGCGATCGCATGGGAACAGGTCACCGCGACGATGGTGGTGATCCTCATTGTTGCTGCGGTGATCCTGGCCGCCTTGGGCGATTTCATGGACGCCGGTGTCATTCTTGCCATCGTCGTGCTGAACGCCGTCCTCGGTTTTCATCAGGAGTTCCGAGCAGAAAAGGCGATTGCCGCCCTGAAGAAACTCGCCGTGCCCCACGTCAAAGTGCGCCGCGAGGGCCATGTGCGGGAGATCTCTGCCCGCGACCTCGTGGCCGGCGACGTGATGCTTCTCGAGGCGGGGAACGTCGTGGCCGCGGATGGGCGGCTCATCGACGCGGCGACGCTACGCACTCAGGAAGCGGCGCTCACGGGCGAGTCACAGCCAGTGGACAAAGACGCTGCCACGATCCCGGTTCGAGACGATGGCTCGACGGTCGTGGTCGGCGACCGCCGGAACATGGTGTTCATGGGCACGGCGGTGACGTACGGACGCGGGCACGCGTTAGTCACGGACACCGGGATGCGGACCGAGCTCGGCGCGATCGCCACCATGCTGCAGACCGTGCAGCGTCTGCCGACACCGCTCCAACGGCGTCTGGATCAGCTTGGGCGGCGTCTGGCCCTGGTCGCCATCGCCCTGGTCGCACTGATTTTCGTGCTGGGCCTCGCCCGCGGGGAGGATCTCAAAGTCATGTTCCTGACCGCCGTCAGTATGGCGGTAGCCGCCGTGCCGGAGGGTTTGCCTGCCGTCGTCACGATCGCCCTCGCCCTCGGGGCGCAACGGATGCTGCGGCGGAGCGCGCTCATCCGCAAGCTCGCGGCCGTCGAAACCCTCGGCTCGGTGACGGTCATCTGTTCCGACAAGACCGGCACGCTCACCGAAAACCGTATGCGCGCGACCACCCTGGATGTTGCTGGGCGCCGCGAGGAACTCGCCGACGGCAGTTCGTTGCGCCTCGATGCGTGGACACGCGTCGACAGTGAGTCGACTCCCGCAGGGGATGGACCGGCGGCCACCGACCTTGGTCTGGCGCTGCTACTTACTGGTGGCGCGCTGTGCAACGATGCCGTCGCCGAGGCGGGTGAGGCACACGTGCTGACGCCTGACACGACGGTCGGCGATCCGACTGAAACCGCGCTCGTCGCCGCCGCCGCGCGGGCCGGGATCTCGAAGCTGAAACTCGAGCGCCAGTTCCGGCGCACGGCTGAAGTGCCGTTCGACTCCGAACGGAAGCGGATGACCACTGTTCACACGATGCCTCCTCAAGCGGTGCCGCTCGCTCATGCGCTACGGGGGATGCAATACGACGACACACCCACCGCTCGTTCGACGCACATCGCATTTACCAAGGGCGCCGTCGACCAACTGATCGGCATCACACGACACGTGTGGGCGGGTCCAAAATGCGAGCGACTCGACGAGGCCTGGACGTCGAGAATCCTGGGTGCGAACGACCGTCTTGCCCGGGACGGCATGCGCGTGCTCGGCGTCGGGTTCCGGCTGTTCGATGGGCTCCCAGACACCAGGAGCCCTCACACGATCGAGAGCAACCTCACGTTCGTGGGGCTTGTGGGCATCGTCGATCCGCCACGTGCAGAAGCGCGCGACGCCGTCGCCACCTGCGCGGCTGCGGGGATTCGGGCGGTCATGATCAC
Source organism: Vicinamibacterales bacterium (assembly GCA_040081675.1). GTDB lineage: Bacteria > Acidobacteriota > Vicinamibacteria > Vicinamibacterales > CAVVIG01 > CAVVIG01. The sequence goes on along the minus strand of JBEBGB010000524.1, from coordinate 1,260 downwards.
GGGCGACCATCCCCTGACGGCCGCGTCCATCGCACGCCAGCTTGGCATCGCCAGCAACGACCGCATCCTAACCGGAGCCGACCTCGAGCATCTCTCGAACGAGCAGCTGGCTGCCGCTGTCGACGATGTGCACGTCTACGCGCGCGTGTCGCCGCAGCACAAGCTCACGATCGTCGAGGCCCTGCAACAGCGGGGGCACATCGTCGCGATGACAGGCGACGGGGTGAACGACGCACCGGCGCTCAAGAAGGCCCATATCGGCGTGGCCATGGGCATCACCGGCAGCGACGTGTCCAAAGAAGCCGCCGACATGGTGCTGCTCGACGACAATTTCGCGACCATCGTGGCCGCCGTTGAGGAAGGTCGTGTCATCTACGACAACATCCGCAAGTTCGTGAAGTACCTGTTGACCACCAACTCCAGCGAGATCTGGCTGATGCTGCTGGCACCGTTCCTGGGCATGCCGCTGCCCCTCCTCCCTCTCCAGATTCTGTGGATCAATCTGGTCTCGGACGGTCCTACTGCGCTGACACTCGCTGTTGAGCCAGCCGAGCGAGGGGTCATGCGACGTCCGCCATCCGCGCCGGGTGAGAGTATCTTCGCCCGGAGGCTCGGCTCGCATGCGGTGTGGGTGGGGATTGTTATGGCGGCGCTCACGCTAGGGGTCGGCTATTGGTATTGGCAGGCTGCCGACGAGCACTGGCGGACTATGGTGTTCACGACGCTGGCGTTCTCGCAGATGGCTCACGTTCTGGCGATCCGTTCGAGCAGGGATTCGCTCTTCAGTATCGGGATGCTGTCGAATCGGTGGTTGGCCGCGGCCGTCGCTGGAACCGTGATCCTGCAACTGGTGGTCATCTATGTGCCTGTGTTCAACCGCGTGTTCGACACGCTTCCCTTATCAAGCGGCGACCTGATTCTCGCCGTGCTTCTAGCCGGCGTCGTCTTTGCGGTCGTGGAGATCGAGAAGTGGCTGAAGCGCCGCAGACCCAAGATTCTCATGGCGTCGGCGTTATCGAACTGAGCCCATATTGCCAGCCTTGCCCCAGCCCCGTACGCGGTAGATGGCTGATCCCCAACTAAGTCTCCGTGCTTCGTCTTCGTTGGCGCTGACCACTTACCGCCGTCAAAGAATTGACGGACCCGGATCCAAACGGGCACAGGTTGGCCTACCGTTCGATATAACTACTCAGAAGTCTTACACATCAGCTAACACCTCAGCTAAAGTCGAACTTTACACAATCTCACTCGTCGACGGCG
>JBEBGB010000523.1:0-3920 GCA_040081675.1 Vicinamibacterales bacterium | reverse complement strand
ACATCCGCATTCAGGTCGATCCGCATCGCGCTTGAACGGTCAGTGTACAGACAAAAGGACACCGCGTGATTGCGATGCCCCTCTGCCCCATCGGTCTGGCTCCCCCAGCAAGTCGCGGCTGATTACCGCAATCAGAGCGATGATGCGTCACCAGTCGCAAGCCCTGTACCCAATCGGCGAGCCTGAATTTTCGTGAATCCGTGCGCCGTTCGGACCGAGAACGAGCGCGTTCCCGGACGGGATTGTTCGGCGGATTACGGTTCTGTAGGCGTGTCGGCCGTGACCGGGCTTCAGCCTGATTTCATGTCCGATGCGGGACATCGCCCGCACCAAGCCGCTCACGGTTGTAGCGGCCGGCCTGTACCGAACGACACCATTCGCGATTGCTGACATACCACTCAACGGTCGCCCGCACACCGGAACGGAAGTCGTGCGTTGGTTTCCAGCCCAACTCATGTTGAATCTTCCTGGAATCGATCGCGTACCGTCGATCGTGACCGGGACGATCCGTCACGAAGACACGCAAACCCTCGTAGCCGCCTTCGACCGTGACCGCGGGATTGCCGGCCGAAGGCACGACGGCTTCGAGCGCTGCGCAGAGTTCGTCGATGACAACGAGATTGGTTCGTTCAGCGCCGCCTCCGATGTTGTACTTCTCGCCCGGCCGCCCCTTCTGGAGCGCCGCCAGAATGCCGGCACAGTGGTCCTCGACGTGCAGCCAGTCTCGCACGTTGCCACCATCGCCGTAGATGGGCAGCGCCCGCCCCTCGAGCGCATTCAGGATCATCAGAGGCATCAGCTTCTCGGGAAACTGGAACGGTCCGTAGTTGTTCGAACAGTTCGTGATGATCGTCTCCAAGCCGTAGGTGTGGTGGTATGCACGCACCAGATGATCCGCTGAGGCTTTGCTCGCCGCGTACGGCGAGTTCGGCGCATAGGCCGTCTCCTCGCTGAACAAGCCGTCGACCCCCAGCGAACCGTACACTTCGTCAGTCGAGACGTGCAGGAATCGAAACGGGGTTCCAGCGTTCTGCCGCACGTACGCCAGGGCCGCTTCGAGCAGCACGAAAGTGCCGACGATGTTGGTGTCGATAAACGGGGCTGGACCATCAATCGACCGGTCGACGTGCGTCTCGGCGGCGAGATTCACGAGCGACGCTGGGCGATGGCGCTCGAACACGCCGTTGATGACCCCGCGATCGGCGATGTCGGCCCGGACAAACACCACGCGAGGATCGTCAATGATGCCCGCGAGGTTCAGCAGACTGCCGGCGTAGGTGAGCTTGTCGACGACGACAACCGAGCTGGACGTGTGCTCGAGCAGGTGCCGGACGAAATTCGATCCGATGAAGCCTGCTCCGCCCGTGACCACGACGGCGCTGGGGTTAGACGAAGGGTTAGACAGCGGCCCCCTCCGGGTACTGCAGCGCGAGCTTCAGCTCCTTGGTGAGGGACTCGACGGTGGTGGCCGTTCGCGTCCACGTGCCGTCGGTCTCGAACCGCAGGTCACCGATGCGGCGTCCCCACGGAGCGATGACGCGGCCAATCGCGCGGTAGTCGGACACTTCCGCGTGCTCCTGGTCCAGCCGACGAATGACGTCCGGCGCGACCCGAACAAAGGCGCGCAGCGCTGACGCCGAACGAATGCTGTACTTCCGGCCGTTCCAGGCCGCGGTGAAGACCACGGCGATCTGCTTGAAATAGTTCACAAAGAACTTCCGCGCGTCATCGTGAGGCTCGCTCGACCGGCGAGCGGTGAAGAGTTCGGTGGCGAACAACCGCTTCAGTTCCTGCGCAAGAGGCGCCTGAGCAACGCGGCCGTGACCAACGCCGAGCAACTTGATCTCGCCGTGCAGCGGCGAGTCCTCGCGATCGTTCAACGCACGCACCACATCGTGCGCAGTGGCCAGCGCGTCGTCTCGATAGAGCTGGCGGCCCGACAGACTGACCAGATGGGACGCGTTGAGTCGGGTGTGCTTGGCGTTGATGGTCACGAACATCTGCACGACGTGATCCTCGGGCAGGCGGTCGAAGATGATCGCCGGAACGGTGAACTCCTCGCCGGCGAAGCGGGCAATGTCCGCATGCAACGCGAGCAGCCGATGCTGGCCATCGATCGCGCGAAGGATGCCCTCGCGCTCGGGCACCTTCAGGAGCCCCAGTCGTCCATCGGCATCGGACGGCGCGAAGGAGAGCTTCTCGTCGCAGCTGATGATGACCGCACCGGGAATAGACGGTAAGTCGCGCGCCTGACGACACTGCTCGTAGTACTGCACGAGCTCATCGATCTTGCGACGAATGATCTGACGCTGATAGGCCTTTTCGCTCGATGCGATGCGGCGTTCGAGCAGATCCCAGTTCACCTTCGAAGGCGCGGCTGCAGCTCTGGACTTGTGGCCGCGAACGCCCTGGGCTGTCTCGCCGTAGTTCAAGACTTCGAACCGGACAAGCTTGTCGATGTCATTGGCGGTGAGCGACGCCTGATAGAACTGCACACCGAACTGCTGCATCCGAATGGCGGCTACGTTGATCATTGGGCATCCCGTCGGGTGTGTAGGCGGCGCGCCTGTGCGCCTGCCAAAAGCTCGGATTCTATCGATCGGTCGCGCCGCATCTCAACGGTTTTCGACAGCTCGAGGCTGCAGGATCCGCCTCGTCAGTGCCAGACTGTGGCATTTAAAGCATCTTGAAACAATGAGTTAGGTGATACGGCCCACAGGAGGTGCCTCCGACAAGCCGGGCTGTCCAGGAGGCGACTGCCACCACGCCAGGACGCGGTCACGAATACCGATGGACCAGTACATGAGGCCTGTGAACACCACGTAGGCCAGGCCGGTTCCCCACAAAGGCAAACGATGGTGCAGCGGCGCCGTCGCGTAGCCGTACACCAGCTCCACATGAACCCAGTAGACAAACAGAGAGTGGCGTCCAAATCGTGCCAGCACCCGCCAGGCCGCAGGCATCCACATCGCGAGCGGCGTCGCGGCGTAGAGCGCGCTGAGAGCGACCATCACCATGCCAACCCGCAATCCGAAGTAGGTGGGTGACGTCGTCCAGAAGGAGGACGCAGCGTAGATGGACGGTCGAAACGAGAGGCCGTAGCTGACCAATGCGAGCATCACACCGACGGCTGCCACCCACCTGAGGGCTCGTCCCTCGCGCAGCCGTTCTGCTGCAGCCAGCGCGGCTCCGCACGCGGCGCCGGCAAAGACAAATCCCGCCCACGGCAGCAGGGTGAACGTCGAGTGGTTACTGCTTGGCGTGATGTACCACTGCAGGGCAGGCGGCAGAACGCTCACCCAGGCAGCGGTCCGAGCCAGCGGCGTGACGAAAGCCAGAACCGCGCCGAAGACACCGCACATGACAGCGGCCCGGCCCGGCCCTGGCGAGATTCGCCAGAGCCACGCGGCCACGACAATCGACGGCCCCATGATGTTCAGAATGTCGACGCGAAGCAGCGAGACGAGCGGGTTGCCCGGACTGACGATGAACGACTGAGCGCGGAAGACAAACGCCAGCAGGAAAATCTCGAGTCCACGACGCATGACGGCATTCGCGGCGGCGCCGCGGCTCTGGCCACTGGCGAGCCCGCGGGCGGCGAATAGCATCAACGAGAAGCCGGCGAGCCACAGGAACAGCGGCGCGGCGAAGCCGGCGAGCACGTTCAGGTATCCGAAGGCGAGTGTCTGCCGCTCGGCCGGAGCGGTCCATGCGTCGAGAACGTGCGCATGAATCATGATGAGCACGGCGACGCCGCGCGCCCAGTCGATGTAGTGGCGTCTCGTGGAAGACTGCGGCCCGGCCTCAGGGCGCGAGGTCAAACGTCACCTGAAGGTCGATGTCCTGTCGCATCGAATGCCAGACCGAGCAGTACTTCGTGCGCGACAACTCCACGGCTCGATTCACGGCCTCGCGAGGTA
>JBEBGB010000073.1:0-14329 GCA_040081675.1 Vicinamibacterales bacterium | reverse complement strand
TCGCCAGGTCCGTGGGTCGCTCGAACGGCGTGATCGTTTCGTTGGTCCAGGTGCCCTGAAGGTCGGGGTCGCCCCAGGCCGTGCGGACCTGCGTCCACGACTTGGCCTTCTGCTGGGCAGAAGCCGTCAGTGATGCGCCGGCGATCGTCACGGCGATGACCAGGAACTGTCGTGCGAGTGTCATGTTCTGTTCCCCTCGGGGCGGCCAGTGATTACGACTGCGCCCCGGCCGATTGCGTTGAGCCTCTAGCGTCGCATTCTCACGGGATTCACGATCGCCTGCTGACCAACGAGCCGATTCGGATCGGCATTGGGCTTGGGCTTGAACTTCTGGGAGCGCGCGTTGGCCACTTCGGTCACGTACAGATTGCGGTCTGAATCGACGTTGATTTGGTGGACGCCGTCGAACTGTCCCGGAAGCGCGCCGTGTCCGCCGATGTCGAGAATGTAGTGTCCGTCGAGGTCGTATTTCACGAGCCGATCGGTGGTCCAGTCAGCGACCCACACGTGGTCGTCCTGGGTGACGGTGTGCGCGAGCACGGACGAATTGTAGCCGGTCGGCCACATCGTCAGGAACTTGCCGTCCTCGTCGAACACCTGCATGCGGTGGTGCTCGCGGTCGGCGACAAAGAGCCGACGGTCGCGACTGATGCCGATACTGTGCACGGACCAGAACTCGTAGGGCTTCGGGTGGTCGGGATCCACGGGCGTCTGTCCCCAGTCCTTGACGAACCGTCCGTTCGGATCGAACTTCGCCACGCGCACGCCCGCGTACCCATCGGCCACGAAGAAGGTGCCGTCTGGCAGCCACGCGATATCAGTCGGTCGGTTGAAGTTGTTGGGTCCGCGCCCGGGCACGCCCCGCACACCCATCGTCTTCAGCAGCGTGCCGTCATTGCTGAAGATGTTGATCTCATGCATGTCGTCGTCGACGATCCAGAGCCGCTTCTGTGGGTCGTACGGGTTCATCAGCACTTTGTGCGGGCCGCGCCCCAGTTCGCCGAGGCCGCTGCCGCGCGGGGGCGCGAAGTAGCGGTCGTGCTGCAGCCACTCCTCGATAGTGTTGCCCTCCCGATCGACCGCAAACAACACGTGATGCCGCCGCATCTTGTAGCCATACGGCGTGCCCGAGTAGTCACGCCGGCCCGTGTTGGTTCGACGGGGATCCAGCAGACAGCCGCAGATCCAGGGCGGGGCGCCAGGCGGCAGTTCGATCTCGCCTCGCTGCTGCACCCATACCTTGTCTGGGCTCTCCGCCCACACGCCAGCTCCAGAGCCCCACGTCCAGCCGTCGTGTGACAAATCGCTGTCGGGCAGGGGCTTGGGCCACGGCACGACTGGCTCGTAGTCGCCCATGTCGACTTTCTGGGTTGGTTGTTGGGCGCTGACCACCGTCGCCAGCGACGGTTCGCCGACCGGCGTCAACGCGACGAGGCCGAGAACCGCGGCGACTACTCCCATCCGTATGCCCATGTAATGCTCCTGACGAAGCGCTATGGTCCGCTCAGGACGGGTAGCTGTCAACTGCCCGTCTCCGTGTGTCATCCCACCTTGACAAGTCGACGCCCGGCGTATTGACTACAGCGCTATGAACAGGAGTTGCTGCGTCGCCATAGGTGCCGCGATCGCCGGTGTGCTCGTCATGGCTGCGCCCGCTCGGGCACAGGGACAGCCCCAGCGCGGCGGGCAGGGGCAGGCGATCCAGGCCCCCGCGGACGCGAAGGTGCTGGCGCGCGTGCGGGTGCCTACCAGCCACGCCAACATCCATTCGGGCCCGAGCACGGGCAACGAACTGCTGGTGGTGGCGCCGAAGGGCACCGAAATGGCCATGGTGGGCCGGCGCGGCGAGTGGATCCAGGTGCAACTGCCGCAGACGCTTCGCAAGACGGGCATCCTGATGCGCTGGTACAAGAACGAAACCAGCGGCTGGATGCACGACTCGACGGTGGAGTTCCTGACGCCCGAAGCGAAGCCCGACGCGAAGTGAGCCGCGACGGCTTCCCGCGCGCTCCGAGCGTCCCACGCTCACGTCGAACTGGCGCGCCCAGCCCTTCACGCTCGAACTCCTAGACACCCACGTCCGACAACTCTTTGAACCGGCCTGTGCTGTCGCCGATTTTCTCGGTCGGCACGCCGAGCAGGCCGAGCAACGTGAGCTGCAGGTTCGTCAACGGGGTGTGTTCTGGATACACGATGTGACGGCCACCCTTGAGCGCACCCCCGCCGCCGCCTACCACCAGTGTGGGGAGCGGGCCATGCGTGTGACGGTCGCTGTTGCTGATGCCCGAGCCGTAGAGAAGAATCACGTGGTCGAGCAGCGAGCCATCGCCGTCCGGCGTGTTCCGCAATTTCTCCAGATAGTCGGCGAACAGCTTCAGGTGGTACTGCTGAATCTTGACGCACTTCTCCATCTTGGCCGGGTCGTTCTGATGATGCGTCATCGAGTGATGCGGTTCGGGCACGCCAATCTGCGGGTACGGTCGCGGGCTTTGTTCGCGCCCGTACATGAAGGTGATGACGCGTGTGAGATCGGCCTGATACGCAAGCAGCTGCAGGTCATAGAGCAGGTGTGCGTGCTCGTCGAAGCTATCCGGAATGCCGGCGGGCCGCTCGACGTCGGGCACTTCGGTTGCGCGCTGTTCTTCGGTCTTCTGGATCCGCCGTTCCACGTCGCGAAGCGAGGTCAGATAGTCGTTCATTCGCGTGTTGTCCGCAGTCCCCAGCTGTCGTTGCAGCTGCTTCACACGGCCCATCACCGAGTCGAGGATGCTGCGGTCCTGACGTAGCCGCGCCGCTCGCACCGTCGGATCGGTGCTATCGGTGGCGCCGAAGAGCCGTTCGAACACCACGCGGGGATTGTTCTCGGACATCAGAGGCAGCGTCGGCGTCAACCACGAGAGAGTGCTGCTGTACGCACAGCTGTACCCCACGTCGCACGATCCGACCAGGCTGTTGTCGTCCATCTGCAGTTGCAGCGACGAGAGCTGCGTGTCACGCTCGAAGGCGCGCGCAGCGATCTGGTCCATCGTGATGCCCGCCTCGACGACCGAATCGGACTTCTTCACGTGCACGCCGTTCAGATACCCGCCACACGCGCGCGAGTGGTCGCCGCCGCCGTCGCCGAGCGCCTCTGCCTGATCCATGGACAAGCCTGTCACGACGATCATCTTGTCCTTGAACGGCTGCAGACCGGCGAGCGTCGGCGAGAGCTCGAAGTTCGCACCGGCTCCCGTGGGGAGCCACTTGTCGTAGATGACGCCGTTCGGATGGTAGATGACGCCCAGGCGCCGGACACCTTTTGCTGCCGTTCTGCTCTGAGCCGTCAACGCCGGAATCATCGCGTCGAGCAGCGGCAGGGCGACGGTCGCGCCAAGGCCGCGAAGGATCGTCCGGCGAGAGATTGCTTTCCTGGTGACGATCATGCGCCTGCCCTCCTCATCCGAAACGGTGCGCTCTTCACAAGCGCGAGCATCATCGATGACCAGCGGTAGTCGTCAGCCGCCGACGCCTTGACGATGCCGCGAATCGCGGGCGCATCATGCTGTTCCAGCCCGCGGCCAATCCCGTAAGTCAGCAGCTTGGCGGCCACCGTTCGAACGAACTGTTCTTTCTGCGCCACCAGCGCTCGACCGAGCGCCGCAGGACCGTCGACCGTCGTCCCGTCCAGCAGCACGCCAGACGCGTTGACCGGTGTGCCCGCATCCGTGGTACGCCACCGGCCAATGGCATCGAAATTCTCGAGACTCAGCCCCAGCGGGTCCATCCGTGCGTGACAGCTTGCGCACACCGGATTGGTTCGATGGATCTCGAGCATCTCCCGCACCGACCTCGGCTTGCCGTCCTTGCTGCTCTCTTCGAGGGCTGGAATGTTTGGCGGGGGCGGAGGCGGCGGCGCCGCGAAGATGGTCTCGAGGAGGTACTTTCCGCGGATCGTGGGCGCGGTGCGGGTCGAGTACGACGTCACTGACAGCACGGCCGCCTTCCCGAGGAGGCCGAACCGGTTCTCGTCGGTAAGCGTGACGCGCCTGAAGTGGCTCCCGTAGACGCCCGAAACGCCGTAGTGGCGCGCGAGTTGCTCGTTGAGAAATGTTTGATCGGATGTCAGCAGATCGACGATGCTGCGGTTCTCCTTGAGCTGCGCGTCGAGAAAGAGCTCCATCTCCTGGACGAACGCGACACGCAGGTTGTCGTCGAACCAGGGGAACTTCTGGTTCAGATCTGGCGTCAGCAGCCAGACGTTGCGAATCTGCAGCCACTCTTCGAAGAAGTTCTGTACGAGCGCCGTGCGCGCACGGGGATCGGCCAACATCCGTCGGACTTCCCGATCGAGGACTCCCGGCTCGTGCAACCTGCCGCCGATAGCCACGTCGAGCAGCGCATTATCGGGAATGCTGCTCCACAGGAAGAACGAGAGACGTGACGCCAGCTCGAGATCCGGCAGGTTGTAGGCTGTCCCCGGCGCCGTGCCGGCAGGATCGACCTCGATCCTGAACAGGAAGTCGGGACTCATCAGAACCCGCTCGACTCCGGAGCGAATCCCTGCGTCGAAATCGCCGTGCGCGCGCGCGGCTTCGTAGAAACCGACGAGGGTCTTGATGTCGTCACTGCTCGGAGGGCGACGATACGCACGCCGAGCCAGCGTCGTCAGGATCCGGGTGGCGCAGGCCGACTCGTCGCGGGTGCTCGTCGGCTCGCAGACAAACAGCCGCCGCCGACTGGGCGAGTCCGGCGAAGGCCGACCCGAATAGGGTCCCCCAATCAGCAGCGCCGAGATCATGAGCGGGTTGTCCGACTTGTTGGTGTGTTCGCGACTCCAGATCGGGAGCGCATTCGGGCCCAGTCCCTCGACGGCGAGGTTGTCGGACTTGATGAGGGTTGCGGTCGTGAGGCGAGTGCCAGCCTTTACCGGCACCCGGACCTCGAGCCTGTTATCTGCGGTCGAGAATACGCTCTTCGCATCGACGTAGCTGCCATTGGCAACCGCCGCCGCGTTCGCGAACTCGGGTGTGCCACCGACTGAGAGCTGCCCTACTCGTACGCCGTCGACGCGCACCTCGATGTCGTTGCGCCACTGGAGGCCGCGAATGACCCCGGTGTCGGTTCGATCCAGGCGAACCTTGAAGATGTACTCGCCATCAACCGGAAAGTAGTGACGTGCCGCAATGCCACCGCGCGATCCAAGCGAAAAATCCTCGCCGAGCCTGTCGTTCTGCGACAGCCAGGTGGTCTCGTTCGAGTTGCCCTCCAGCGCCGTGTAGCGCTCGAACCAGGCGGGCATCGTCGGGTCGCCGACGGCGAGGCGCGCGACCTTGGCCGCCGCCGAGAGATACCGATCGAGCAGAGCCGGTTGCATCGACAGCGCGTCTGCGTTGGTGGAGAACCCATGCGCCTGTTCGTCGGCCGGCAGCATCGCCTTCGAGTCGATCTCGACGCCGAGCAGGTCGCGAACCGCGTTGCCGTATTCGACGCGGTTGAGGCGATGGAGCTCGGACGGTCGGCCGGGATTCACGTGGACTTCTGCGGCGCGGTCCAGCTCGGTTTCGAGCCAGGTCGCGACGCGGTCGTAGGTCGCGTTGTCTGGACGCCGCGCGCCCGGAGGAGGCATCGCGCGGATCCGAAGCTTGGTGACGACCTTCTCCCACGCATCCGCCGAATTGGACACCTGAACGCCGTCCACGTTGTCGAGCGTGAGGCTGCCGGCATTGACGCGTTGGTTGTGGCAGCTCACGCAGTAGGTGGCGACCAGTTCCCGGGCCGGCGTCTGCGCCGGCGTTTGCGACGCCGTCGTCGCAGTCCCGCGTTGCCTCGCCGTCTGCACGTTCGACTGCGCGGCGAGCGTTGTCGAGATCGCAGCGGCGAGCACGACCGATCCGCTGGCGAACATGAGCGCGAAGCGACTATGGAAAATTCGCATCGTAATAGGCGTCTTGACCGGCCGAATGTGCTGCGAATGAGTCAAGTCTTACTCCGGTCAAGACGACCGCCCGGCGGAGCCGGGCCAACAAAATAGAAAGACTGGGAGGCGAGACTGCGCGGACATGCTCGATGGTCTGAGGCAGGCCTCCTAGTCTTACTCAGGGCGACACCGATTTTGCGCCTGACAGGGATGACCGAGCGTCGGGTCTGCGCCGTGCTTCAGGAGAATGTCAGCCCCGGCCTTGTTGTAGAGCACGCCGCCGAGACGATCACCGAAGCCGGAGGCCGCGAGGTACGGTGTGACGCCGGCTCTGTTGACGATGTTGACGTCCGCGCCGGCTTCGATCAGGAGCTCCAGCATTCGGTTCCAGTTGCGATAGCCCGGGCCGAAGAGCGCGTTCTCGCTGTAGGTCGTCACCGCCTTCGAGTTGACACCGAGGTCGAGCAGGAACCTGACTGCCGCGAGCGCGCGCTCTTCATCGTCGATGATTTCTCCGACGCCCCGGTTGAGACCGGTGGCTGCCAGCAGCGCATTGGATTTGGTACCCGTCAGCAGATGCGGATCAGCACCGGCGGCAAGGAGCATCCGCATGATCTCGACGTCCGCGGCATTGGCTGCCACGATGAACGGCGTCGCGCCATAGGCGTCGTTGTAACCGCCCGTGCCCGTTCCGCCAAATGTGGGAGGCCGAACGGTCATCTGCAGGTTTGGGTTCGCACCGTGGGCGAGCAATGCCTTGATGAGTTCCAGCTTGGCTTCTCTATCTGGAATGCCACCGATCGGATCGACGAAGCCGTAGACGGGATTCGCCAGGCCGTTCTCCCACGTGCCCGCGGCCCAGTGGAGTGGCGTGAATCCAGCCTCGTCATCGTTGGGGTCAGCCCCGTGCTCGAGCAGGAACAGCGCAAGTGGAATGTGGCCTCGAACGGTGGCGACCAGCAGCGCCGTACTGCCGGGGAAGCTCGAGCCTCTGGTCGTGAACCCGTTACCGCCCGACGCTGCTCCTCGAACGGGCACGGCGTCGCGCTTCACCCGAATGTTCACGTCGACGCCTGCCTTCAGCAGCAGCTCAGTCGTCGCCATGTCGCCCGCACGCGCGGCAAAATGGAGCGCCGTGAATCCCAGCGTGGTCTGCGCGGTCAAATCCGCGCGTGCCTCGATGAGGGTGCGAACAACATCAACGTGACGTTCGGCAGCGGCCCACATCAGCGCGGTCTGATGCTGCGTCGGCTCCGTCGCGTTGACATCGGCGCCACGACCGAGCAACAGGCGAACGGCGGCGGCGTCACCGGTTCTGGCGCACGTCATCAGCGGCGTCTCGCCGGTCGCAACGGGCGTGTTGGGACGTGCTCCCGCGTTCAGGAGCAACGCCACGAGAGTGCCGCTCGCGTTGGTGCATGCCTGCACGAGCGGCGTCATGCGGAGATCGTTCGCCGCATTCGCGTCCGCGCCGGCACGGACCAGCAGTTCCGCCGTCTGCTGGTCGTTCCAATGTGCGGCCCACAGGAGCGCCGTCGAGCCGTCCTCGGACCGGACATTCACGTCGGCGTGCCCGTCGAGCAAGGTCCGCACCTGCTGCGCGTCTTGACTTTTCGCGGCGTCGACCAGCCGCAGCTCTGCGCTCGCGGCAGGCACGCCGACAACCAGGAGCAGCGCTGAGGCGAGCGCGAACAGGGTTCCTGCGCAGGCGCGTCGATCTACCATGAGCCCCCACACTCGAGGACGGTTGTTGTCGCGCATTGTCCCTCAACAGCGCAGCCGAACGCTCGTTGAATCTTTGCCGGGAGATCCGCCGCCGCCGGGTGGTGGTAGCCTATCGCGCATGCGAATCCTCCTTCTGCTCGCCTCCCTCTTTGTCGTCTCGGCCAACCCGGCGTTCGCCCAGCTCGCCCCCTACAATGCCGAGGGGCTGACCACCGGTCACTTTCACATGTTCGTGAACGACCCCGCACCCATCAAGGCGCTCTTCGTCGAGACGCTCGGTGGCCGCGTCACGGCAACCGGTTCGCTCGAGCTCATCAGCTTTCCCGGCATCATGGTCGTGCTCGGCAAGTCAGCCGCGCCGCCGACCGGCGGCTCCGACGGATCAACCGTGAACCACGTGGGCTTCAAGGTGAAGGATCTGGCTCCGATCAAGGCGAAGTTTGCCGCGGCTGGCCTTACGCTGGCGCTGGACAACGTCCAGGCGAAACAGATCATCGCCGTCTTCCCCGAAGGCGTACGGGTTGAGTTCACCGAGGACACCGCGCTCTCGACGCCCATCGCCTTCCATCACTTCCACCTGTCGACGCCCAACCAGGAGGCGCAGCGCGCCTGGTACGTCAGGACGTTCGGCGGTGTTGAAGGGATGCGCGGCGCCTTCCCGGCAGCCATGTTCCCGGCCGGTGAAGCCGACTTCCTGAAGGCGCCCGCACTGCAGGCGCCGACCAAGGGCCGCGCACTCGATCACATCGGGTTCGAGGTGAAAGGCCTGGAGGCCTTCTGCAAGAAGCTCGAGGCCGCGGGCGTCAAGTTCGACCTCACCTATCGCGAGCTACCCGCGCTCGGCGGCTTGAAGATCGCCTACGTGCTCGATCCAGAGGGCACGCGCATCGAGCTGACCGAAGGCTTCATGGGCAAGTAGCGGGCGGCGCGCTACAGATCGCGATCTCTCAGAACGACGGTGGCCAGAGCCCGGGTATCTCGAACTCATCTCTGGGGTGCAGGTCGGTATTAATGTCGCCCGTCGTGCGCGGCTCGGAGGGACCGATGATGCGCCAGCCCCTGGCGTACGGCGCCAGCAGCTCGCGGATGTTGAGACCCGCGGCGCCGTAGTACGCGTCCACCTGCGGGTCACTCAGGCGCTGCGCGAGCACCTCCCCGTCAAATACCAGTGGGTCATTGCTGCCAATCACGATGTCGCCATGCTGCGCGACGTAGGGGAACACGCTGGCGAAGGTTCGCACCACGCGCTCGGTCGGTGCCCAGCTGACGGCCAACCCGCGCGCCGCGAGCCGGCTGCGCAACAACGAGAAATAGGCATCCGAGTACAAGTTGCCGGCGTAGGCGCTATGGGGCCGAAGCGCATCGGCTTGCACGATGTCATAGCGCGTTTGCTGGCTGCTCAGGAAGCGGCGGCCGTCACCGTTCACGTGCCGAATCCGCGGGTCTTGCAAGAGAGCCCCCAGGCCCGGGTACGCGCCCCAGGTGTACAACGCCTGCAACGTCCGCAACTGCGGTGCGATGATCTCGACCGATGTGATCTCGCTCAGCTCTCGGCGTCCCGCCATCGCGAACAGCGTGTCCCCGGAGCCCAGGCCGATGAGCAGGGCACGATCGGGCCGCTCATGCAGGAATGCCGGCAAGGCACCGAGCACGGTATGGATGCCGCCGTACGGAACCCAGCTTTGACCGAGTCCGTTTACGAACACGACCGTGCGTCGAAAGTCGGGACGATCGGCGCGCAGGACGGACAGGCCGGTGCCGTCCTCGCCTGCGATCACATTGCGCGGCGCTGCGCCGTGAAGCCGCGCCCAAAGCGTGGTGGAGGTCGGCATGCTCAGCGTGAGGGCGGCTGCCGCCACGCCGACCACGACGTAGGCGACGCCGCGTGACGGTCGGCTGATCGAGAGGTAGGAGATCGCCGTCCCGGCAAAGAGCGTGCTCAAGAGGAAGAGGAGCGTGAGCGTGCCGGCGGTGCCGAGCCAGGCGAGCAACAGCAGGCCGGTCACGAACGAGCCGAGCGTACTGCCGATAAGGTTCGCGGTCAGGAGCAAGCCCACGCGTCGACCAAGGTGTCCGATGTCTGTCTGCACGACTCGCTGGAGCAGCGGAAAGCTTATGCCAGCCATCATCGTCGGGGGGCCAACGAGCAGCACCGGAAGGAGCAGATACAAACGCAGTACGTCGGCCGGCGCCGTCCCGGCGTCGGCCACCTGGCCACCCCAGAATGCCGCAGCCGCCAGCAGGTCCACGCCATCGTACCGACCCAGGTAATCCCAAAGCGGTCGCAACACGGCCGCCCGATCGAGACCGTTGACGAGCAGCCAGATGCTCACCGCCGCATACGCACCCGCGGAGGCCTGAAGCGTGAGCACGCCGAGAGCGGGCCGACGCACTCGGCTACTCATCACACTGCCGATCGCACCACCAATTCCCAGCCCCGCCAGATAGATGGACAGGATCGTGCCGAACGTGAACGCCGTGGACTTGAGCATTACGCCCAAGAGTCGGAACCAGACAATCTCGAGGGAGAGACCAAGGAAACCGGAGAGTGCGAACACGAGCGCCCAGCGCACGACGTGGGCCGGCTCGGAAGCGTCGCGGTTCGTCCGGTTGACGAGTGGCGCCACAGATTCGGCGCCCGCCGACAGGTCCGTCGAGAAGCTCGCGCCAACACCGGCAATGGCGACGAACGAGGCAGTCACGGCGCACGCGATGTTGAGGCTCGCTGCAACCAGCAGACTCCCGCTCAGCCCGAACCTGGGCATCAGCACCCACGTGGCCACGAATGCGCCCACGGCGGCGCCGGCTGTATTGACGGCGTAGAGCCAGCCGATGGTCGGGGCGGCATCAGAGACGCGACTGGTCAGTCCTCGCGACAGCAGCGGCAGGGAGGCGCCCATGAAGAAGGTCGGCCAGATCAATGCCAGAAAGAGCGTGAGGGCCGTCACCGTCGGGCCGAGATCGGCGTATCCCCAGCGGCTGTAGAGCCCGTCGTAGAAGAGCGATCGGCTGAAGAACCCGAACGCCGCCACCGCAACTTCAGCTCCGGCGAAAAGCAGGATGCTCGACACACGGCTGACACGGTCGGCCACCTGCCCACCGACAAAGCTGCCGCAGCCCAGCCCGGACATGAACGCTGCGACGACGATGGTCGCCGAATAGACGTCTGCACCAGAAAAGAAGGCGAGCAGCCGTTGCCAGACCACCTGGTAGACGAGCGCTGCGAAGCCTGACACCAGGAACAAGGAGAACGCCGCGAACAGCCGTATCATCGCGGGCAGTCTAGACCATCGACCGTGACGAGAGACAACTCGGAACAAAACGCTAGTCGGGCAACTCAAACACGTACAACGCGTTGCCGTTCGACGGGTACTTGATCTCGGGCGTTATGGTCGCCGGCACGTTGCGCGGGCTGCCGCCGCCCAGACCGGCCGCGACCGCGACATACTGCTTGCCGCCGGCGCTGAACGTCACCGGGAAACCCTGAACCGACGTGCCGAGCCGCGTCTCCCAGAGAATCGTGCCGGTCCTGACATCGAACGCGCGGAATGTTCGATCGAGATCCCCCGCGAAGACGACACCTCCCGCGGTCGACAGGGCCGCGGTGAGAAACGCCGCGCGCTGCTGGTAGTTCCAGATCTCCTTCATCGTCGCGACGTCGAATGCGGCGAGCCTGCCAACGTTGCCGTTCGACCCTGGCATCTCGAAAAAGCGGCGATCCGCGTTGGTCCCACCGTTGCCTTCCTTCAGGTCGACCTGCCGACCTGACATGTCCATACACGACTGGGACAGCGGGATGATGAGGACGCCGGTTGGCTGGTGGTAGCTCATCGCCTGCCAGTTGTGTCCCCCTTCGGTGCTCGGGCACGACGAAATCCACTGCTCGACTTTCTGCTCGACGATGTCAGACCGATACCGCGGTACCCCCGTCTTCGGATCGATCAGATCGAAGATGTTCTGGAAGACCGCCTCCTTGTAATCGATGAACCGGCCGTTGGTTCGATCGAGCTTCCACAGAATGCCGGCCTTGCCGATCGTGAAGACGAATTTCTGCGCCGCGACGTCGACGAGGACGCGCTCGAAGACCTCGTCGAGATCGAGCGATTCGGCGGGCGCGTGCTGGTAGTGCCACGCCAGCGAGCCGGTGTCAACGTTGAGCGCGAGCGTGGACGATGTGTAGAGCGCCGCATCGAACACGGTCGTCCCGCGACTTGCGGGCATCCAGGGCTTGGCTTGCGCCACGCCCCAGTACGTCAGATTGAGATCAGGATCGTAGCTGCCGACGATCCAGGTCTCGCCGCCCTTGCGGAACGCGTCCGGCAGCTTGCCCCACGTGTCGCCCCCGGGCTCTCCCGTCTGGGCGACGGTGTTGAACTTCCACTCCAGCTTGCCAGTGGCCGCGTCGTAGGCGCTGATGAAGCAGCGATCGGGTCCGTATCGGGTGCACCCGGTCATCCCCTGAATCACCTTGCCGCGCGCGACGATGGGACCGCTGGATGTGCCGAACCCCTTCGAGCGGTCGGCCACGATGGTCTGCCAGACGAGTTTGCCGTTGCGCGCATCGAGCGCGACGAGCCGCGCGTCCGTGGTCGCGACGATCACCTTGTCCTGGTAGATCGCGAAATTGCGCATCGCGCCTTGCCCGAGCTGCGTCACCGGCCCGATTTCGTGCTCCCAGATCAAGTTGCCCGTGGCCGCGTCCAGCGCCTGCACGATGTTGCCGGGGTTGACGAGATACAGCGTGCCATTGTGCACGAGAGGCTGCGGCTGATTCGCGCCGACACCTTCCTTCATCGCCCAGACCCACGAGAGCTTCAAATTCTTTACATTGAGGGCGGTGATCTCGGTCAGCGGGCTGTAGCTCCACGCCTGGTAATTCCGCCGGGCCATGAGCCAGTCGCCTGGCGATGGGTTCCGGAGCATGTCGTCGGTTACCGGCGTGAAGTTCTTCACTTCTCCGGCGACGGTGAGGCCTCGGGCCACCGGCTCCGGGCGACCGAGCGCCTGAGTCGTGGGCACCTGCGCGGCAGGCATTGCCACCTGCCCTTGCGGCTGACCCGCGGCAACGTTGCCGATGGCCACTGCGGTCGTCGGCGCGAGGGCCTGCACGCCCGGCGTCGCGCCGTTCGCCTGAAGAATGAACGCCGTGACGCTGAGTGCCTGCTCCGAACTCAGGTCTGCCGCGCCAGCCGGCATCGTCGCGTGAATCAACTCGAACAGCTCGCGCGTGGTCCGGCCGCGCCATGTACTGATGAAGCCGGCGCCGGCAAGTTGGGGTGCTTCGTTTCCGCCGCGCATATCCGACCCATGGCAGCCGGCGCAGCGCTGGTCATAGACCCCACGGCCCGCGACTGCCTGGGTCGCGGAAAAAACGGGTGCGGTCGGTGTCTGCTGGCCGGCGAGAATCGCGCCCGCCAAGGCGCTCACGGCCACAGACGGGACCAGAGGACCGCGCAACCAGGAAAGCGTGCTCATCGTCGGTTCTCCCACAAAGACAACCAGCCCCAGAGACTGCCGTCCAGGCGCCTTCTTACTGAGTGGCCGAGACCACGCGGAGCGGCTCGTCGAGCCTGGCCAGCCGCGCTCGCTGGTCGGCGGTCGGCGCCGTGACGAGGTGCGTCGAGTCTTCGCGCGCTCAACGCGCGGGCGCAGCCGGTGGCTTGGGCGCGTAGATGTCGTACCCCTTCGCGTTCTCTTCCTTCTCGGTCGGCGGAGTAATTCCAGCGGAGCGCAGCAGACCTTCAACGGCAGACACAGTCTCGGGCGACGGCTTGAAGTTGCCGATGCGGTACCCGCGGGCGATCGTCAGCGGCGTCCACCCGTACTCGTTCTGCCGATTCCACACGACGGGGCTCGCGCCCTTGGCAGCCAGGAAGTCCACGGCCTTCGGCAGGTTCTTGTAGGCAGCGCCGTGCATCGCTGTTTCCCCCGTCCTGCTGACCGTATTGATGCCGACTCCCAGGTCGAGCGCTACCTGCAGCGCTTCGAGCACTTCGGCCTCCGTGCCAGCGTCCTCGCCTGGCGAGCGCGTTCCCAGACCAGCGGCAGCCATGAGGGCCGTGTCCTCGTCGCGGTTTGTCAGCAGCGGGTCGGCGCCCAGTTCGGCCAGGGTCTTCATGAACGGAGCATCGGCTGTGAGGGCGGCCAGGAGAAACGGGGTCGCGCCGACTTCGTTGAAGTTGGTGTTGTTCAGGTTCCGGCGCCTCGTCATGGCCTTGTTGAGATCGGCGCCGTGCGACGCGAACTCCTTGACCAGTTCCAGGCTGGTCATCGAGCCCGAGCCTTCTGGCGACGGGTCGTTGTCGCCGACTCCTGACTTCCGGACTCTCGCCAGCGCATGAAGTGCGGTATATCCGGGTCCGTCAGCATTGGGATCGGCGCCTGCCTTCAGTAGCTCCGCCGCCAGCTCGAAGTGTCCGTTCCAGACCGCGACCAGCAGAGCGCTCGACCCAGGGTCTACGGCGCGTCCTCCCGGCAGCGGCAGCGTCCGAGATGGCGGCCGCTTCACTGTTTCGTTGACGTTCGCGCCCGCCTTCAGCAGCGTGCGAACGACGGCGATCTTGCCTTCTCGCACGGCAAAGAGCAGCGGCGTGAACCCCGAGTCGAGTGGTGTCCTGAAGTCTGCGCCCGCAGTGATGAGCGCTTCGACCGTTTCCACGTGGCCTTCCGCCGCGGCCCACATCAGCGCTGTTTGTCCGCGTCGGCCAT
>JBEBGB010000522.1:0-3932 GCA_040081675.1 Vicinamibacterales bacterium | reverse complement strand
CAGCGTGATGTTGGTTCTGAGCGTCGCCAGGTCGCGAAAGAGGAAGGCCTGTTCGCGCTCGCGTGCGAAGGTTGCCGCCAACGCGGCGGGCCGCGTCGCATTCACGCTCCACGTTGTCCAGTCTGCGGGAATCTCTTCGAGATGGACGTACTTCGCGAGCACGGCCGCCGCCGACTTCGCGCCCCACCCTGCGAGCCCGGGATAACCATCGGCCGAATCGCCGACAAGCGCCAGGTAGTCGGGAATGGACTCGGGCCGGACGCCGAACTTCGCGATCACACCGGCTTCGTCGCGGGTGGTTCGCGCTCGCCGATCCATCTGCACGACGCGCGTCCCGCGGACCGACTGCGCAAGGTCCTTATCGGGGGTGCAGATCAAGACGCGCTCGACTCGAGGATCGGCCGCAGCGGCGTCGGCTCCTGCCGCCAGCGCATCGTCGGCTTCGAATTCCACCATGGGCCAGACCGCGACGCCGAGGGCCGAGAGCGTCTCTTCCAGCAGCGGGAACTGCTCGAAGAGGTCCGGTGGAATGCCGGCGGCAGTCTTGTAACCCGGCCAGAGGTCGTTGCGGAACGACTCGATCACATGGTCTGTTGCGACGCCAATGTGCGTCACGCCGACCTTCATGAAGCTGAGGAGCGATGCGAGCACACCGCGGACGGCTCCCACTTCGCGGCCATCACGGTCGTGCGCGGACGGCACTGCGAAGTAGTGCCGAAAGAGTTCGTACGTGCCGTCGATGAGATAGACGTCCAGACAGATCCCCGTCGCAGTATATCGACTGGCGAGCAGTTGCCGACTGAAGACCGAGGCGATGGGATGCCGAATCCTGACCGGACACAGGCGTTCGTCCGCACTGGGAGGAGGCAGGCGCGGCGGCTGCTGGCGTCTGAGAACGGGTCTCCTGTTACCCGCCCCCGCTAGTGCTTCCTATCCCTGCAAGGCAGGCTCTGGCGAGTGAAGGCGCCAGCGTGGACGCTGGCGCCTCAATTCGCGCGGCGGACTCTGGTTTCTAGTTGTCGCGGTCCTCGTGCTCGTCGCCGTCATCATCGTCGTCGTCATCGTTCTCATGCGGCTCGACATAGCCCGCGAGGTCGCTGGCTGACGCGCGGTAGGCGTGCAGCACGCCCGGCAGCAGGACGTACTCTGCAGGCGGGGCGCCGACGACCAGACCGTTCAACTTAGTGGGCTGATCCAGGTCGCGCTGAACGCTGCTGCCAAGGAAATTCACGTATACGTCGTACTGCGTGCCGGCGCCAGTCTGCGTGACGGAGAAATCGTTGTCGTTGCCGACGAGCAGGAGCCGCGCGCCATTCCTCAATCGGGGTCCGACAGCGAGCCCCTCCCACTTTTCGATCTGCTTCTGGTTGGGGAGGACGGTGTTCGCCTGGATGTTGAGGAACACGGCCGACTTCGTGACGGGAGTGATCCCGGCGGCGGTCAGGTCGTCGTTGTCGGGAAGATTCAGCGCGGCAACATTCGTCGCGCCGTTGATGTCGATCTTGTACACACGCTTGCTGCCGACGACATTGCCGCCGGTCGGGTCGTCGATGCCGATGCCTCGGTTGTCCCGTTCGAGCACCAGGAACTCGTGACTATTGAGCGCCAGAATCGCGGAGAGCCCGATGTTGCGGCCCTGACGAGGGTCGGTTGCCGTGGCCAATCCGCCAGCGGCCAAGATCCGATTCCTGACGTCGAGTTGAAGCTCGAGCTGATAGGCGTACTGCGCGATGCTCTTTCCGTAGGTCGCGTTGTGCTTGTTGTTGTCGAACACGATGATTCGGAGCGTTCTGCGGTTGCGACCGTTGTTGTCCGCCGGCGGAGCGTCGTCAACGAGCGGATCCTGGAGCACCCCGTAAATGGTGCGTCCGTCCGGTGAGATGGCCAGGCCTTCGAAGCCGCGATTGTCCTGGCGTCCTGCAGTCGCGCCATCGTCGCGAGTGGCGTTGTAATTGACCGTCGCGCCCACTTTCGGAATCAGGTTGGCGGGTGTCTCGAAGACGCGCACGAGCCGACCCTTCCTGTCGAACTCGTAGACCGAGGGACCGTACTCATCGGCAACGATGAAATGGCCGGTGTGCGGCACAACGACCAGGCCTTCGGGATCGAAGCTGCGGCCGAGGATGCTCGCGCTTCCGTTGAAATCGCGCGGGTTGAGCCCGTTCAGGTTCTTGTCCGGATCGAACGCCGACTGCACGAGCAAGCCATGCGGGTCCGTGAACTTGACCGTCTCCTTGACCTCGAAGCCGGAGATCTGCCCGGTGGTCGAGTTCACCCTGATCGTGAAACGGCTCAGGCGCGTGTCGTACGAGATCAGGCCGCCGCCGGGGCCGCGATCCGCCAGCGCCCACCATTCCTCGCGAACTGAGTCGTAGTAGATGTCCGAGAAGAAACCGAAGCGACCCTCGTTGGCCCCCGGCCGGCGCGTCGCGTCCAGCATGCCGCCAGGAAGCGTCAATCCGTTGACAAACGTGGGCTGCGCTGATGCGGGGACAGCGAGCAGAGCAAGTGCCAGCGACCAGGCAATTCGTCGCGTCATGAGAACTCCAAACGTCACAGCTGGTGCCTATTCACCAAAGCTCTGCCACGCTATAGGTTGGCCGTAAGAAGGAGATAAACAGAACGTGACATTGGTGTGAACAACGAGTCGGCCGGCAGCGCCGAGTCCGTAGGCGACTTGCTCGCAGACGCAGCAAGCCGAATCCCGTGCCTTTGGTTTGCACGGGCCCAGACCGGCGCGAGAGCCGATCTGGGCTCCTTCCTTCAGATCACTGTTCTAGAGCCCGAAGCCTGAAGCCAGAGCTCCGACGCCTAGAAAGACACCTTCAATCCGAGCTGACCCTGCCTCGCGATGTAGGCTGCAAAACGCCATTAAAAATGTCGAAACTGGACCATACGCCTACACATTCGTGGGGCGAGGGGAAGCGGGCGATAAAAAGCTCTACCACGGAGGACACGGCGTGGACCATAGAGGTCACGGCGTTAGCAGCTGTTTCGACGCTAGCAGACCGCCAATCATCCGTCTGTACATGAAACACCGATAGTCAGCCGAATGATGGTCGCGACGACTGACGCGAGGATCCATACAATGCTCAACAGGTGGTGACATGAAACGTTTGCTCTTGCGCGCAGTCCTGGTGTCCGGCGCGATCTTTTCGACGGCTGCGGCCTCGCACGCTCAATCGAGCCACCTCGCTGGATCAGCGGCGGCGCTCTACGCAGAGCCGCAGGCCGCCCGCCCGCCAGCCAGCGCGGCACAGCGGCTCGTCGGCGCCTGGCAACTGGTCACGCGAACCGTTCGACGGTCAGACGGGAAGGTTCTGGCCGATTCAGTGCTCGGCGAAAAACCGCTCGGGCGGCTCTACTACGATGCCAGCGGCGTCGTGTCGCTGCAGATGATGCGGCTCGGACGCAGCGCGGCCATCGGCAAGCCGGCTGACGCGAAGGACAGCGCCAATGCGCGCGTCATCCTGGGTTACGACTCGTACTTCGGGCGATACACCATCGACGAGCGTGCAGGAACCATCACACACCGCGTCGAGGGTTCGTTGTTTCCGGAGGATCTGGGCAAGGACTTCGTGCGTGGCTTCACGCTCGAGGGCGATACGCTGACGTTGAAATTCACCTCAGCTGCGGATGGCTCCGAGATCACCCGCACGCTGGTATTTCAGCGATTGCGATAGGCCGCACACGACGACAGACGTTTCAGCGGATCATTCGAGCGAACCCGGCCGTCGACACACCCCTCCTCACAGAAGACGTTGCTCAGCTGGACGCTGCATAATGGCTGTGCTGGCAAAAGAGTTCCCAAAACGCCGCGTGCTGCTCTACGACGCGCAGACCCCGGCGCTGACTCAGGACATGCTGGACGCATACGACATCATCCTCATGCCCACCTACATGCTCCCCAGGCTGGAGGACGCCACCGTCGA
>JBEBGB010000521.1:0-3932 GCA_040081675.1 Vicinamibacterales bacterium | reverse complement strand
GCGTGAGACACGACGCGCTGCCGTGGTGATCGTGGGCGGCGGCATTGCCGGGCTCTCGGCCGGCTGGCGACTCGCGAAGCAGGGCATGGCCGACTTCGTGGTGCTCGAGATGGAAGGGCAGGCCGGCGGCAACGCGCGATGGGGCGAGAGTGACATCTGTCCGTTTCCCTGGGCCGCGCACTACGTACCAGTTCCTGGAACCTCGGCTGGACTCGTCAGGGAGCTCTTCGCCGACCTGGGCGTCTTCGATGGCGAGGAGTGGTCCGAGCGGTATCTGGTTCATGCGCCCAAGGAACGTCTGTTTATTCATGGCCGCTGGCAGGAAGGACTCGAGCCGGCGGTCGGGCCAACGAGGCGCGACCGCGATCAGATGGCGCGCTTCGAGGCTCGGACGGATGCTCTTCGCGAGACCGGTCGCTTCACGCTGCCCTCTGTCATCGGCCTGGCGCGCGACAACGGTGCGCCAGCCGAAGACCGACTGTCGATGGCGGCGTGGCTCGAACGCGAGGGCTTCGATTCACCTTGGCTGCGATGGCTCGTGGACTACGCGTGTCGGGACGACTATGGCGCGATGGCAACCGAAGTGTCGGCATGGGCGGGGCTCCACTACTTTGCCGCACGCGAAGCTGACGATCCGGGTCCACTCACATGGCCCGAGGGAAACGGCTGGATCGTACGGCGCTTACTCGAACGTCTGGGCGAGCGCGTGCGGCCAGCCAGTGTCGTCCGTCGAATCGAGCGCGATGGTCCGCGCTGGCGCGTCGTGACGCCCGACACTCTGTGGACAGCCGACGCCGTGATTGTCGCGGCCCCCTCGCTTGTGGCGTCACGGATCGTCGAGGGCACATCACCGTCGACCGTCGTCTATTCGCCGTGGGTGACCGCGAATCTGACGCTCGATCGGTGGCCTCGCGAGACCTCGTTTCCACCGGCCTGGGACAACGTGATCTTCGACTCACCGGGACTCGGCTACGTTGTCGCGACCCACCAGCAGCTTCGTCTGCACGTCCCGCGGACGGTCTGGACTTACTACTGGGCCCTCGCCGACATGACGCCGAGTGCGGCGCGCGCGTGGCTGCTCGGCGCGACGTGGAGCGACCTGCGCGACCGCATCCTGCGCGATCTGTCGCGGGCTCATCCCGACATCGCCGCCTGCGTCACGCGAATCGACATCTGGCGCATGGCACACGCGATGGTGCGGCCGACGCCGGGGTTTCTCTCATCGCCGACACGACGAAGTCGCGCGGCGGATGTCGACGCGCGGCTGTTCTACGCGCATTCGGACATCAGCGGCTTGCCGCTCTTCGAGGAATCCCAGTACCGCGGCGTGGCCGCGGCCGATTCCTGTGTCCGCGCCCTTGGCCCGCGCGGCCGCACTAGAGACTAAGCCGGGGCTTGACCTCCGTGGTCCCGCACTTTTCTCCAGTGCCCACCGACCGCTTTTTACGCCGGGCGCAGCTTCCGGTAGGCGAACAGCAGCACGACGGCACCAACCGTCGACATGATGAACCCGGCCGCGTCATTCGGTCCGTACAGCCCCGCCATCCGGCCGATCAGGCCGCCCAGCACTGCCCCGGCGATCCCTATCAGCACAGTCACGATGAAGCCGCCCGGGTCGCGGCCAGGCATGATGAGCTTCGCGATGACACCGACGATGAGCCCGAAGAAAATCCAGCCCAGAATTCCGAACATCGAGACCTCCCCTGTTTGTAGCGCCGTGGAACGTCTACCCGGTGGCGGTCGCTCAGCGCGCGACCGCTCGCGTCAGGAGGTAATCCTGGTGCACGAGATTGTCCCAGTAGTACGGCTCTGCGTGCGCCATGAACTCCTTGCGCAGGACCTCGAGCTTCTCGGGCTCACCACGCAAATGCTCCACCATCTTCTGCATCGGCCCGACGGACTGCTCCATGAACTCCCGGAAGTGGTCGAGGCTCAGGGCGGGAAACCGCATGGTGCCGCGCGCAAAGAACGGGGGCTCGAACGCCCCTGCCAGGCGCTCGGTCACGACAGCTGGATTGCCCCAGAGCGGGGGCGGCGCAGCTCCGGGCGGCGGCGGCGGGGAGTTGCGGCCAATGTACGCAAACATCCGACCGACGAAGTGCTCGGGCGGCCACGTGGCAAAGGCGACGCGGCCCCCAGGCTTCAGTACCCGCCGCATTTCGGCGACGGCCACCTCGGGGCGAGGTGCGAACATGTGACCGAACTCGCTGAGCACCAGGTCGAACGACCCGTCCGGGTAGGGGAGCGACTCGGCGTCACCTTCCGTCCAGGTCACGTCGACCCCGGCAATCCTGGAGTTGAGACGTGCCTGTTCCAGCAGCACTGGCGTCAGGTCCATGCCGTCGACCTTCGCACCTGCCCGCGCAGCCGTCACCGCCACCACGCCGGTGCCGGTTCCCACATCCAGGACGCGTTCGCCCGGGCGGATGTTGGCAAATTTCACGAGTTGGCCGGCCACCGGTGTCGTGAACATCGCCGTCGGCGCGAACGTCGACCACATTTCACGTTGGCGGTTCTTGAGTTCGGCAAAGGGATCAGATTGCGTCATGACCGCCGATCCTAGCGCGAGCCCGCGTCACAGCCAATCGCGTTCGTCGCGGGTCAGCGCATGCAGGTCAGCAGGTCAGCCGTTGAGCCGTCCACCCCACGACGTCACCTCGTTGCGCAGACGACCTGACGGCCAAGACGATTGTGGTCGAGGGAGCTTGCCGCCTTACCGTTACGGTTTCGGCGGTGTCACGCTTGCGGCAGGACGCGTGCCCTTCAGGATCCAGCGCTGCATGCGCCGGCCATTCGCGGCTTCGCCCGTGTACATACGGTTCTTCGAGTCGATGGCGATCATGTGCGCGCGGATGAACTCGCCAGCCTGGCGACCCGGCTTGCCGAAACGATCGAGGATCGCCAGATCTTTACGTCGCAGTATCCAGACTCGCTGGTTCGTTCCGTCCATCAGGTACAGAAGGCTTTGCGCGGGGTCGCGGGAGAACTGCAAGCTGAAGCCGCTGCCCGAGCCGCCGGTCTCGGGTCGGACGAACTTCTCCGTCAGGTACTCGCCGTTCTGCCGGAACACCTGGATGCGGTTGCCGCGGCGGTCCGACACGTAGATGAGGCCATCCTTCGAGCCGACGAGGCCGTGTAGCGTGGAGTACTGCTGCGGCGGGTCGCTGACGCGGACCGGATACTGGTACTTCTCGTCGTCCTTCGGCGGTTTGCCGTAGGCTCCCCAATGCCGCTTGTAGGCGCCGGTAGCGGCGTCGTAGACCACGACGCGCTTGTTGATGTAGCCGTCGGCGATGAAGAGTTCGTTCGTTTTCGGCTCGACGTAGAAGTTGGCGGGGCCGCCCAGGTGAGCAGGATCGTTACTGCCCTTGTTCACGCCAGGCGTGCCGATCGTCAGCACGTGCTTGCCGTCCTGGGTGAACTTCATCACGTGATAGCCATTGCTCGTGCCGGTCCACACGAAGCCGTTGTGATCGATGTAGATACCGTGCTCCTGATCGTACCAGGTGTAGCCGGCGCCGGGTCCGCCCCACGAGCGCAAGACCTTCCCGTCTGGATCGAGCTCGAGCACGGGTGGTGCGGGAAAGCAGCAGTCGGCAATGGGCGGCTTCACGGCCGCGCCGATTTCCTGGTCCGTAAGGCTCGACGGCATGTGGATCACCCACAGGTGATCGCGGTCGTCGACGAACAGGCCGCGGATGTCGCCGAGAATCCAGTCGTTCGGCAGGGTCGGCGGCCACGTCGGATCGACCTCGTAGATCGGCAACCTGTCGGCCGTCGGCGAGCCCGGGGCCGCTGCGGCATTGGCGCTCTGCGCGCCAGCCACGGCGGGAACGAGCAGGCAGGCCACGAGGGTCGCACATGCGCGGGAGAGTGGCATCAGCTTGATCCTCTCTGAGCGGTGGCCGGGAACGTCGTCCACCCGGTTGAGA
>JBEBGB010000072.1:0-14409 GCA_040081675.1 Vicinamibacterales bacterium | reverse complement strand
ACACGGACGTTGCCGTCCCACGAGGGATACAGGACGAGCGTTCCAGCAGGATGGGAGAAGGCCTGAAACCGCGGGTCGGCGCGCTGAGAGTCGGGAGCTGGTACCGACAGCCAGGCGACGTCCCCCGGAAACGGCTGGCGTTCCAGCTTGATGCCGGCAATCGATCTCACGCGAGAGCCCCTGCCATCGGCGCCGATGACAACAGCGGCTCTGATCCGCTCTGTGCCGCCGGCCGATCGCAAGGTGACGTCGACGTGCGCGTCCGTCTGCTCGATCGCGTCGAGACTCGTGCCCATGCGAAGCTCGAACAATCCGGTCTCCGCGGCTCGGCCGACGAGCAGCGCGATCAGCGCCGGCTGGCTGATGGCCCACGCGGCGTTGTCGCCCGACACTTCCGGCCAGTCAGCCCTCACCACGCGCGAGCCGTCGACGAACAACTCCATGCAGGGGATGGTTTGATGCGGCGAGCGCTCGAGCGCAGGGCCGACACCCATCTGGCGCAGCGCCTTCAGCCCACCCGGCATCAGCGCTTCGCCCCGAAACACGCGTTCGAACGACGATTCCCGCTCCACGAGCAGCACGCTCACACCACGCTCGGCCAGTAGCAGCGCGAGTGCCGCACCCGTGGGTCCTGCTCCAGCGATGACGACAGACATGACGGCACTATAAGATCGCCAGACACCCGAACGGCTTTCGCTGTAACAGACGGACGGCACTTCCACCGAAATGACTGGCGAGGCTGTGCCTCAGACCAACGAGCATGTCCCGGATCGAGCCTTGCTAGTCAACCCTGCTATGTTGCCCGGCTCCGCCGGGCGGTCGTCTTGACCGGAGCAAGAACTTGACACGATCGCAACACATTCAGCCGGTCAAGACTCCCAGGCGCTACGACAGTGAGTCGAGGCGCGCCGCCGCCACGCGCACGCGCCACCGCATCCTCGATGCGGCAATCAAGATACTGGGCCGGCCCGGGGGCCGACTCCAAATGCGCGACGTCGCGGCAGGCGCGAGCGTCTCTTTGCAGACGGTCTACAAGCACTTCAAGACGCGTGATGCCTTGCTGACCGCGTTGCGACAGAGAGTCCTCGAGACAGCGGCGAAGCCGCCGATGTCAACATCCGTGGAGGAGCTGCGGGACGAAGTGCCGGCGCTGCACGGCTTCTTCCAGGCTCGCGAAGGCATCGTCCGCGCGATGGTCTACCACGACGATCTCGCGGCGCTCAAGGCGGCGGCATTCGGGGCACGCGACGCGGCCATGCAGCGGGCACTCGCGGCATCGACCAGTCACCTGTCGAGCGACGAAGAAGCCGCACTGCGAGCGCTGCTCGTGAGGGTCATGGCGGCACCGAGCTGGCTGGAACTCAAGGATCGACACCGTCTGCCAGACGATGTGATCACCCGGATGACGAGTTGGGCTGTTCACGCGCTGCTCGACCGGCTGACTGACGATGCGACACGCGCCAGCCTCGCGCGACGGCGCGACAGCGAGGAACCGGTCGGTGGAGTCAGCCGAGGTCCTGCGCCAGGTGTCCGGTCGCCGCGCGCGCAGCGTCCTCTGCGCCGCAGATAGACGTCGACTCCGGGCGCCTGCAAACCGGCGAACCGGTGGCGTAGAGGACCGGCGCACCGACTACGCCGCCGGCAGCCCTGCTCCTCGCGCGTGAGGACGTCCTCTCTGCCGCCATCCAAGCCCCCTCGCGAGCCCGCCGCCTGTCGTCCGGCTGAACGGGTGTTCGAAACAGCACAAAGTGCCGCCAGCTCGTCGCGCATGCTGTACCCGTCGCTGAATCAACGGCGACGAAAGGATTGTGTCCATGAAGAACTTTATCGGCCTCATCGTCTGCGCAACGGTCACTCTCGGCGGAGCGGTCTCGGCGCAGGGTCCTCCCAGAGCAGTGCAAGTCAAGACCGTCGACCTGGGACTCGCCGCGAGGTTCGCGGTGTTGGCGGGCACACAGGTCACCAACACAGCGAGTGCGACCGTGATAAACGGGGATCTTGGGGAATGGCCCATCGCGGTGGTCCCGACTGGTTTCACATTCTCCGTGACCCCAGGGCCCGGAATCGTGCGCGGAAGCCGACACATCGGTACTGTCACGGCAGAAGTCGCAAAAGCCTACCTGACCATCGCCTACTATGACGCGGCTGGACGCCCGCCAACCGCGCCCACGCTCGTCAGCGCCCAGAATCTGGCCGGTCTGACATTCCACCCTGGTGTGTACAAGTCGAATACGTCACTGAACATTACGGGAGGCGATGTCACGTTGAATGGCAGGGGTGTCTATATCTTCCAGATGGGATCCGCACTGACGGTCAACACAGTCGCCAGAGTGCTCCTGACTGGTGGTGCGGTGGCCTCGGACGTCTTCTGGCAGGTCGGTTCGTCGGCCTCCCTGTTCTCGAACTCTGAGTTCAAGGGAACAATCCTGGCGAACACCAGCATCACGCTCAACAATGGCCCCGGCGCGACGATGGTGGGCCGCGCCCTCGCGCGCTCCGGCAATGTGACATTGAATTTCAGCACCATTACCAGGCCCTGAACACGGACAACAGGGTGGACACCACCCTGACAGCCCGCCGAGGGGGTCGAACAAATCCCCACGGCACACTAAATCGCCCGCAGCTGTTTCCGCACAGGAAGGGGCTTCCTCGCTTCCCGGGACTGCGACGCTTGCGTCGCGAGAGGACTGACACTGGAGGTCCTCCTCTCGCACGCGACGGCGTCGCTGATTCACACGTGAGCGAGATCTTCGCCCGCGACGAGGTGCTCGAACCAGAGGGTCGACAGCTTCTCCTGCACCGTGTTCTGCCGCAGCCGCGCCGCAAGGTTCGGGAAGTCGACACGGTCCAGTTCCTGATCCTGGTTGAAGCACGAGAAGATCACCGTCTCTTTCCCCGTGACCGGATCGATGTGCTTCTGGAGGCACTGCGCGCAGACTTCTTTCATCATGCACTGCATCGGTGAGTTGATGCTGCCAATGCCGACGTGCGCTTTCTTGAGATACGGCGCGAGTGCATCGTGCCTCGCGGCCTTGACCGCAGCCATCATGCGATCCGAACCGATCGCGATGATGCGGTCGACACTGGGCAACGGCACGAGCGGTGCTCCGAGCGTTCCCGCCTGATAAGCCAGCATGGCCTGCACGATGTTGCCGCGGAAGTGCGCATCCTGCGGACGCGCTGGTGCGATCTCGGCACCCATGTCGGTGCTCCAGATCACCTGGTCGGTGGCCGCCTCGATGTCTTCGCGCTTGAACAGGTCTTCGCCCTTCTTGTAGCCGGCGAAGTAGAGCACGCGGTTGCCGTTGTCGCGCATCGCCTTCGCGATGGAGAACAGCACGGCGTTGCCAAGTCCACCGCCAAGCAAGAGCACGCTCTCGTTCGTGGGGATCTCCGTGGGTGTGCCCGTCGGCCCCATCACCACGACCGGCTCGCCCTTGCGAAGGTAGGCCACCAGACGACTCGACGCGCCCATCTCGAGCGCAATCATCGACAGCAGCCCACGTTCCTTGTCGACCCACGCACCGGTGAGCGCGATGCCCTCCATGAGCAGCGGTGTCGTGCGTTGGTCGCGGGTGATGCGCGCGGCGACGGACTCGAAGTTCTGCAGGCGATAGAACTGCCCCGGATGGAAGTGCCGCGCCGCCGCCGGTGCTCTGACGATGACCTCGACGATGGTTGGTGTCAGGCGGACGACATCTTCGACCCGCGCGAGGAACTCGGCGTCGAGGCGCTCACCAAGAGCACGCCATGCCCCGTCGCGCTCTGATTGACGCGACGGCTCGAGAGCTCGCAACGATTCAGCGAAGAGCTCGACAACCCGCGGATAGCCGGCCTTGGCCGACGCCATCGCCTTCACGACGTTGCCGGCGAATCGGGGGTGATTGTCGCCGTAGTAGCTGACGAACCGGCCGTCTGCGTCGTACGACGTGAAGAAGCCGTCGGCATCGGGCGTCAGGTGCAACCGATCATCAGCACCCCGCTCCGCTTTGTGCGGCTGGAAGAACTTGCGCTTCCCGTCAAGCTTGAACGTGTTGGGCGCTTCCTTCTCGTAGGTGACGTTCGGCGAGGTGCCCGCCGCAACCATCAAGGAACGCGCTGGCAGCGTGACAGTGTTTTGCCCTGCCTGCCCTGATTGCCCCGCCTGCCCTCCTTGCCCTTCCCGCGCAAACACCATCGCCTGGAGCGCGCCGTACTCGTCGGCCACCGCCTCGAGCGGATTCAGGTTCTCGGTGAACGCAATGCCTTCTTCGAGCGCCTTGATGATCTCCTCGTGATTCAGACGATACGCAGGCGAGTCGACCATGCGTTTGCGGTAGGCGAGCGTCACGCCGCCCCACTTCCGAAGCAAGGGCACGAAATTCGGCGCGACATTTTCTGCGTCTGCCAGCTCGCGCTCCGCGCGAATCTCCCGGCCGTGTGCGCAGAACTCGTCGAGCAGGGCTCGCTCCTCGGCGTCGTATCGCTCCAGAGCGGCAGTCGCGCCAAGACTCGCGACCAGCGCTTCGTGCTGTCTGAGGATCCGTTCCACTTGCACGGGGTAATACGCCATCAATTCGGTCGCCGTATCGATGCCGGTCAGCCCGCCGCCGATGACAATCGCCGGGAGTCGGACTTGCATGTTGGCGAGCGCGTCACGCTTGAACGCACCGGTCAGCTGCAGACCCATGAGAAAGTCGCTGGCCTTGCGGATGCCGCGAATCAGGTTGTTCTTCATGTCGATGATCGTGGGCCGGCCCGCGCCGGCCGCAATCGCGACATGGTCGAAGCCGTAGGCCCACGCATCCTCGATCGGCAGCGTGCCCCCGAAACGAATGCCGCCGTACATCCGCAAGCCGCGACGGCGCGCCAGCGTCAGGTGCAACAGCGTGAGGAAGTTCTTGTCCCACCGCACCGTAATGCCGTATTCGGACACGCCGCCGAACCCCTCGAGCACGCGCTCGTCGAGGGACCTGTAGATTTCGGCCCAGTCACGAATGGGTTGCGGTGATGTCGAATCTGAGCCAACGAGCGACTCGGGCAATGGCTCGATCTTCAGGCCATCCACACCGACCACGCCGAAGCCCTCGTTCACCAGGTAATGGGACAGCGTGTAGCCCGCCGGGCCAAGTCCGACGACGAGCACGTTCTTGCCGTTGTAGGGCAAGGCGTACGGGCGGCGTACGTTGAGCGGATTCCAGCGCGTGAGCAACCCGTAGATCTCGACACCCCACGGCATGTTCAGCACGTCGGTGACCACGCCGGTTTCAATCTGTGGAATGTTGACCGGTTCCTGTTTCTGATAGATGCACGCCTTCATGCAGTCGTTGCAGATGCGGTGCCCTGTGCCGGGGACCATCGGGTTGTCGATGATCACGAGCGCCAGCGCACCCAGGGCATCACCGCCCTTTCGCAGCATGTGCATCTCGGAAATCTTCTCGTCGAGCGGGCATCCGTTCAGTTCGATGCCGAGTGCGTTCACCGTGATCTTCACCGGCGCGTCCGCCGGCGCACCCTTGACGGTCTCACGCAGACCCTTGGAGCACGAATCCTTGTCGCGCTCGTGGCACAGCACGCAGTAATGAATCTCGCTGAGAACCTCGCGACCGCTCGCCCGCGAGTCCGTCAACGCGAACCCATCTCGGCACCGCAGGCGCCCATCAGGTCCGAACATCTGCTCCGGCAAGTCGGCTTGCGGACGATTCACAGCCACCAGGTTCCAGGGCTCGACGGTCTCGGGAAAGCGAAACACGACCCAGTTGCGGTACGCAGGGTCGTGAATGCGCGCGGCACACCACCGCTTCAAGGCGTCCAGTTCGGCTGCGGTGGCTGCCTTGTCGGTCTTCTCCAGGTCCAGGAGCGCACAACCCGCCCGCGACAGCGCGAGTTCGCGATCCGCAGCACTGCCAGCGTTCCCTGAACCTCCACTCGCTGCGTCTGCGGCGGTAGACACGCTCGCAATCAATCGATTCACCACTGCGTCATCGTCGGGCGACTGCGCGACGTGGGCGCCGCCCTTGACGAGCGACAGCGCGCGCTTGCGAACGAAGTCGACCTTGAAACGAAAGATGTCGTCCTGGTGGTGTGTCGCCGAACGCAGCACGGACGACGCCGCATCAACGTCGAACAGGCGCACGAGGAAGCGGCTGACGTAGGGGGCCATGCGCGTGAGCAGGCTCGACACGACGACGGGCGAACGCGGCGCGTCAGGCTCGGCGCTATACGCGGCCCATTCGGACCAGAACGCCGCGTCGGTCGAGCGCACTTCTTCGCAAAATCGTTCGTAGAGCGAGGCCAGCCGGTCCGGTTCGTGGAGGTCGCTGTAGATGAATCCGCCAATGCCCATCGGCATCTGCGGCGATGCTGTATGTCTCGTGTTCGTCAT
The DNA here is from genome assembly GCA_040081675.1 of Vicinamibacterales bacterium. Classification (GTDB taxonomy): domain Bacteria; phylum Acidobacteriota; class Vicinamibacteria; order Vicinamibacterales; family CAVVIG01; genus CAVVIG01. Next base: position 8,045 of record JBEBGB010000072.1, on the reverse strand, counting down.
GAGTGGTATCACCATAGAATAGCCGGATGCGTGCATTTTTCGGTCACGCGGCACACGTGCTGGCACTGACGGTCGCCACATCAGGGCTTGTTGCCGGTCAGCCGACCACACGTGGATCGCAGCCTCCAACGCGCACGCCGCCAGCCGCTGCGAAGCGGATTCCGGCGCCGCCCGTCGCGCCGCGAAGGGAGGTCAGCGTCCCCTTTCGCGTGGGCGAGACACTCACCTACGACGTCTCGTGGTCGCAGTACATGGTTGCGGGCTCGGCCGTGAGTCGGGTCGTCGAGAAACGCGGCTCACCAACCTCGTCGGCGTACTACATCGTGGCCGAGGGAAGACCGCTTCCGCTCATCGCCAGGATCTACGCGCTCTACTACAAGATGGACTCGCTGCTGGACAGCTTCACCGCGCTCTCGCAGCGAACATCGCTCTACACAGAGGAAGGGTCGAAGAAACGGTCGGTGTCGACGACGTTCAATCGCGGCTCGAAGCGCGCGCAGTTCGAGATGGCGGCTGATCCGCCCGCCAAGAGCGAGTTCGTGATTCCAGCCGACGTGCAGGATGGGCTCGCCACGCTGTACGCCCTTCGGGCTCGTTCACTCGAACCCGGCGCTCGACTGACGATTCCTGTCGCCGACGAAGGCTTGCTGTACAGCGTGATCTTCGATGTGGGCGCGCCAGAGTCCGTCAAGGTGCCGCTCGGATCGCTCACAGCGTGGAATCTCGGCATCACGATTCTCGACGCAGCCGGTCAGCCCGCCGCTCGAAACGTCAGGGCATGGATCTCGACCGACGCCAGGCGTCTGCCCATCAAGCTGGAGGCCGACTTGCCCGTTGGCAGTTTCATTCTTGCCCTACGCACCGCGCAGTGAACGAGCGCTGCACGCGACACGACAGGACTGAGCAGTGACGATCACTCTCAACGGCGACCCGTTCGACATGCCCACTCCTCTCACCGTCATGCAGTTGCTGGAGCAACTGCACATCGACTCGAGACGCGTGGCGGTGGAACACAACTTCATCGTGTTGAAGCGCACGGCCTATGACACGACTGCGCTCGCCGAGGGCGATCAGGTGGAGATCGTGAACTTCGTCGGTGGCGGAGAAGCGGTTCGAACGCTGCGATAAGATCGCGTCATGGATACCCTCGTCATCGCCGGCCGCGCATTGTCGTCTCGACTCATCGTCGGCACGGGTAAGTACTCGTCACACGAGGTGATGCGGCGTGCGCACGAGGCGTCCGAGGCAGACATGGTGACGGTCGCGGTACGACGGGTGAACATTTCCGACCGGACCAAGGAGTCGCTGCTCGACTTCATCGATGCGTCCAAGATCTTCCTGCTGCCGAATACGGCTGGGTGCTACACGGCCGACGAAGCCGTTCGTACCGCGCGGCTCGGTCGAGAGGCCGGCCTGTCGAATTGGGTGAAGCTCGAAGTGATTGGCGACGAGCGAACGCTGTTTCCCGACAACGAGGCCCTGATCGAAGCGACGCGGATTCTCGTCAAGGAAGGGTTCATCGTGCTTCCGTACACGAACGACGATCCAGTGGCCTGTCGGAAGCTGGAGGAAGCGGGCGCGTCGGCGGTCATGCCGCTCGGTGCACCCATCGGTTCGGGGCTCGGCATTCAGAACCCGAACAACCTGCGCATCATTCGAGAGTTCTCCAAGGTGCCGATGATCGTGGACGCGGGTGTTGGCACGGCATCGGACGCAGCGCTGGCCATGGAGCTCGGCGCCGACGGGGTTTTGATGAACACGGCAATCGCGGGCGCCCAGGATCCCGTGGCCATGGCCACGGCGATGAAGCTGGCCGTGCGCGCAGGCCGGCTCGCGTACCTGGCTGGACGCATTCCCCGCAGGTCGTACGCGACGGCAAGCAGCCCGCTCGACGGACTCGTCGGGCGTTGACGGTTGGTGGCGGCATGCCATCTCACCCAGCCTCGCTGCTCATGGTCGTGACCGAGGATTGGTACTTCCTGTCGCACCGCCTCGAGTTGGCCAGGGAGGCCGCGCGCCGCGGGCTCCGTGTCACGATCGCGACTGGGCCTGGCGAGCGAAGCGCCGACATTCGACAGGCCGGGTTCGAGCATCTCGTGTTCCCGCTCGACCGTCGCAGCCTGAACGTGTGGCGCGAGATGCAGACTCTGCGCGCACTGACCGCGTTGATGCGCGATCTTCGTCCGAGCCTCGTCCACCTGGTGGCGGCGAAGCCGATCATGTACGGGAACATCGCGGCACGCTTGGCGGGTGGGCCGCCTGTGCTCAACGCGGTCGCAGGGCTCGGCTACTTGTACATGGGCGGCGGAGTCGGACGGCGGGTGCTGCGTGCTGCGTATGAGCTGACATTTCGCACCCTGGTGCGCCGGCGTTCCGAGGCGCGGGTCCTGGTGCAGAACCCGGACGACGCACAGTTCTTGCTCGAACGGGGCATGGTCAAGCCGGAGCAGCTGGTTGTGATCACTGGTTCGGGCGTCGATATCCAGCGGTTCGCGCCTAGCCCAGAACCTGCAGGCACACCCACGGTCGTCCTGATGCACTCGCGGATGCTCTGGGACAAGGGCGTCTCCGAACTGGTCGAAGCGGCGCGACAACTGCGCGCGCGTGGCGTCTCCAACTTCGTCGTGCGCCTCGCGGGGGATCCAGACCCACACAACCCTGCCTCGATTCCGCTCGAGCAGTTGCGAGACTGGTCGAACGAAGGGGTGGTCGAGTGGATCGGGCGGTCGGACGACATTCCTGCCGAACTCCGCCGCTGCCACATCGCGTGCCTGCCCTCCTATCGAGAGGGCGCCCCCTTGTCGCTGCTGGAAGCCGCAGCGAGCGGCCGCCCTATCGTCACAACCGACGTTCCAGGCTGCCGAGAGGTCGTGCATCACGACCGGAACGGTCTCCTCGTGCCCGTGCGTGATGCGCGAGGTTTGGCTGACGCCCTCGAGCGTCTGATCCTCGACGGTGACCTTCGGCGGCGACTCGGGGCATGTGGACGCGAGCGCGCGGAGCGCGAGTACTCGAAGGAGGTCGTGAACGACAAGATCATCTCGACGTACTTCCAGATGATGGGCGCAGGGAATCCGACGTGACTCGGGTCGTCGTCACAGGTGCCTCGGGCTTCGTCGGCGGCCATGTGTGCAGGAGGCTGGCCGCCAGTGGCGCGCAGGTCATCGCAGGGGTTCGCGAATCACGGGTCGTGGCGGCCACAGCGGGTGCGGTGATGACGCCGGAGTCTTCGCTCGAGCATCTGACCGAGGCGCTGAAGGGAGCCGAGTCGGTGGTGCATCTCGCGGCGGCGGTCCACGATGTGCACGGTCGCACGACCGAAGCAGAGTACTGGCGCGTCAATCGAGACTACCCGCTGCTCCTGGCTCGCGCTGCCGTCGCGGCACACGTTGAGCGCTTCGTGTTCGTGAGCACGATCAAGGTCAACGGCGAGGGCACATCAGGGAACGCTGCGTATAGCGAGGATTCGCCCGTTGCCCCACAGGGTCCCTATGCCGATAGCAAATGGCAGGCCGAACAATCCTTGGTGGCGCTGAGCGCGGCCTCTGGTCTTCAGATGCGCATCGTCCGTCCTCCGCTGGTGTATGGACCGGGCGTGCGCGCCAATTTTCAAAGCCTCCTGCGTTGGGTGCAGCGCGGTGTGCCGTTGCCGTTCGGCTCGCTCCACAACGCACGAAGCCTTGTCTACGTCGAAAACCTGGCCGACCTGCTGGCACGGCTCGCTCTTGGGCCGGCGAGCGACGCGAGCTCGCGGACCTACCTCGTCTCCGACGGAGCGGATCTCTCGACCCCAGAGTTGGTGCGCGGCATCGCTGCGGCACTGGGCGTCGCGCCTCGGTTGGTCCCGGTTCCGGAGTTTCTCCTGCGGAACGTCCTGTCGGCACTTGGTCGTGGTGAGTTGGTCGATCGGCTGCTCGGTTCGCTGCGAGTCGATTCGTCGTTGGTTCGACGCGAAGTCGGCTGGAGTCCTCCGTTCTCGGTCGCGGAAGGCCTCGCGCGAACCGCCACCTGGTTCAAAGGCCTGAAGACGTGATCGCACTGCTTTCGGTGCTCGCGTTCGGCATCAGCGCGGTAGCAGTGCGCGCGCACCTCACGGTCTCGAGGCAGCGTCTCCTGGACGAGCCCGGCGCGCGAAGCTCGCACTCGGTCCCGACCCCTACGGGAGGCGGTTTCCCGGCCGTTCTGGCGTTCCTGGTGGTTGGCGCGATCGCCGTCGAGATTCATGCGACAACTGGAGGAACGCGCTTCTGGGTCAGCGTCGTTTGTGCCGGTGTGCTGTCGCTACTCGGCCTCCTGGACGACGCCTTTGATTTGCCCGCTGTTGTGCGGTTCTTCTGCCACGCCCTGGTCGGATTTGCCATCGTGCACTGGCTGGGTCACCCAGGGCCGCAAGTCGGGGCTCTCGGTTTGCTCGCAGCGGCGGTCTCCGTCATCGCCATAGTCGGCTCTATCAATGCCTTCAACTTCATGGACGGCATCGATGCGCTCGTCGGCGGCACGGGCGTCGTCATCGCAGTGTTCCTCGCGGTGCTTACCCATGACCCGTTGTGGTTCTTGCTCGCTGCGAGCTATGCGGGCTTCCTGGTGTTCAACCTGCCGCCGGCACGCATCTTCATGGGCGACGCGGGCAGCACGACGCTCGGCGGCCTGGTGGCAATCGCGCTTCTCTCAGGGCGGGAGCACCTCGAGCCGAGACACTTGCTGCTCTTCGGTCCACTGATCGGCGACTCGGCTTACACCTTCGTCCGCCGGTTGCTTCGAGGAGAGCACGTGTGGCGCGCGCATCACAGCCACCTCTATCAACGGCTGATTCGCGTGGGGCACTCTCACGCTCGGATCAGCGCGTGTTACGTCATCGCAACACTCGCGATCGGTCTGCTCGTGACCTACGGTGGCTTTGGCAGCGCAGTTGTCGCAGCAGTCATCTGCGTCCTCACGATCGTGCTGATCGAGCGTTATTTGTCCCGGGCGAGGTAGCGCGTCGTCGTCCCTGGTGGCGGGTCTGGGAATCAGATGACGGAGAGACGCTGGCAGATCATGTCAGCAGTGTCGTCGGAGGGCGCGCTCGTCATGTCGATGACGAAGTCTGCGTTGTCGGGAACCTCGTACTCTTCTCCGACACCCGTCAAGTTCGCAATGGAGCCAGCCCGGGCACGGGCGTAGAGACCCTTGGGGTCCCTGAGCGAGCACACCTCTAACGGGGTTGCGACGTGGACCAGCACGAAACGTCCACGTGCGGAGGCCTGCCGGCGAATCTCCTCGCGCGCCTCAGCAAACGGCGCAACGAGAGCGCACACCGTGGTGCCACCATGAAGGGCGACCTCACCCGCGATGAATCCGACCCTCCGGCACTGCGAGACGCGATCGTGGCGGGTGAAACCCAACTCCGGCCACAGGAAATCGCGCAGCTGGTCGCCGTCGAGCAGCGTCACCTTGCGACCTGTTCGTACGAGTCGGGCCACGAGCGACCTTGCGAGCGTGGACTTGCCTGCTGCGGGCAGCCCGGTGAGCAGGACTGTGAGGCCAGGCGTCAGCGCGTCGATTCCCACTTTGTTGGTGCCGCCTTGAGGAGAGGATGCGACACGAGCAGGTGCCACACAACCGCCTGGAACGCTTCCGAGTGCGGGGTGACGGTATCGGGATTCACGGTCGGCACAATCACACAGGCGTCAGCAACGGTCGCCGTGTATCCGCCGTCTCTCCCCACGATGCCGACAATTGCGGCGCCCACTTGTTGTGCGTGCTGAAGCGCTCTGACCAGGTTGGGACTGATGTTTTTCTCGAGGCTGCCGCCACCGACCGAGAACACCATGACGCCGTCTTCACGTTTGAGGCGACTCCCTTGCAGCCACGCCACGAACACCGACTCCCAGCCTTCGTCGTTCGTCCTGGCCGTGAGCTCGGACACGTTGTCCGTCGGTGCATATGCTTCGAAGCCAGCCAGCTTTCGAAAGTCGTTTACGGCGTGGCCCGCGTTCCCGGCACTGCCACCGACGCCGAGAATGAAGAGCCGGCCGCCGCGCGCGCGCACGTCGGCAAGTGTGGCAGCGACGCGTTCAATGATCGCCGGATCAAGCGCCTCGATGATCCGGGCGGTCTCGGCAAGATGTGTCTGCGAATAGCTCATGAGTGGAATGTGGTGCCGCACGTCGTGGTGAGAAGGAGCCAGCGTAGCCGCCGGCTCCAGTTCGAGTCAAGGAGATGCCGTGGGTGGGGATCGCACTCTACGAGAGTGTCAGGGCACACAGTGAGGCGGGCGCCGGCCAGAAAAGGGCCGACGCCAGATCGTCAGCGCATCAGGGGTGCAGAATCCAATTCGTGTCGGGGAGAGATTGGATATTTGCCTGACTGAGCAACGTCGTTCCGCTCAGGAACCAGACCACATTGGCGCCCGTGGACGAGTTGCGCCAGATCAGATCTGGATGGCTATCGCGATTCACATCCGCCGCGAGCGCGATCTTCCAGGCGAGGTCTGCCACCGGCTGCAGCGCCACTTGAGAGAGGATCGACGCGCTCGGTCCGCTCATATACCACACCACGTTCGAACCAATGTTCGTGTTGCGCCAGATCAGATCGACGTGGCCATCGCCATTCACGTCCGCCGTTGCGGCGATGCGCCAGCCGGGATCCAACACTGGCGGCAGGCTTCCCTGCGTCACGAAGGTCGTCCCGTTCAGATACCAGACGACATTCGCGCCCGTCGTGCTGTTGCGCCAAATCAGATCGGGCTTCGCGTCTTCATTGATGTCTGCCGCTGCAACCAGTTGCCAGGCCAGATCCGGCACGCCTGGCAAGGCCTCCTGGCCGCGAACCGTGGTTCCATTCAGCAGCCACACCACATTCGCGCCCGTCACGTTGTTACGCCACACCACATCAGGAAACCCGTCGCCATTGAAATCGGCCGTGGCCACGCGCTGCCACGCCTGATCCGGCACGATGGTCAGGCTCTCTTGCGAGATCACCGAGACGCCGTTCAGATACCACACCATGTTTGCCCCGGTCGACGTATTGCGCCACACCAAGTCGGGGCGTTGGTCGCCATTGGCATCGCTCGGTGTCCGGTCCGCCAGCGGGCCCGCAATCCGCCACGAGCCGTCCGGCACCGCAGGGAGACTGACTTGGCCGGTCGGGAAGATACCGGACATTGTCCAAATCACGTTCGCGCCCGTGCCCCGATGCCGCCAGAACAACTCGGCTACTCCGTTGGTGTTCACATCCAGTGCCGCCGCCAACGTCCACGCCAGATCCGGCACGGTCGGCAGTGCATACTGCCCAATCACGCTGACGTCGTTCAAATACCAGACGACAGTCTCGCCAGTCAGCACGTTACGCCACAGCAGATCCGCGCTACCGTCGTTGTTCATGTCCGCGCTGGCCGCAACCGTCCACGTCAGATCGGCCACCGTCGAGAACGCCGCCTGCGTCACCAGCGTCACGCCGCTCATGTACCACACGACGTTTGCGCCGCTCACCTGATTGCGCCAGATCAAATCTGGTGCTCCGTCGCGGTTGATGTCCGCGCTCGCCACCAGTTGCCAGGTGAGATCCGCCATCGTCGGCAGGCTCGCTTGAGTCACGATGGCGGTGCCGTTCAGGTACCACACCACGTTCGCGCCGGTTGTGGTGTTCCGCCAGATCGCGTCGGGGTGCCCGTCGACATTCACGTCGGCCGTCGCGACCAGTTGCCACGCCGGATCCGGGACGTTCGGCAGGGCCCCCTGGCTCACGACGCTGGTCCCGTTCAGATACCACACCACGGCGGCGCCGGTCCCGTAGTTGCGCCACAGCAGGTCCGGAAATCCATCGTTGTTGATGTCGCTCGACGGAGGTGGCGGGGCGACGGTCGGCACCTCATCCGGGATGGTGATCGTACCGCTTCCAGGCGCCTGCGCTGTGTCCGGCGTCGCCGCATCGCTGACCGTGACACCTTCCACCGCGGACGGCGCTGGCGAGTCCGCGCTCAGCGAAGCGGATCGACCGATGGTGCCAGACAGGAGCACAACGCAAACAACCGTAAGGGCGAGAACGCCCCACTGACGACCGAA
>JBEBGB010000520.1:0-3967 GCA_040081675.1 Vicinamibacterales bacterium | reverse complement strand
ACCGGGACCGGCGGCGTCACGGCGGTGCCACTCGTGACAAAAGGCCGAAGCGAGGCGGATGGAAGCAACAAGGACATGAATTACTTCCTCGGCCTCGATGGATCCGGACACCTCGTGGCCGATTTCGAAGAAGGCGCAAGTGGCGCGAGTCCGGGGCTGAATCATCCAGTGGTCGGATCCGCGACCGTGGTCAACGACACGTGGTACCACGCAGCCGCGACCTACGACGGCTCGACGTGGCGCTTGTACGTGAACGGAGTGCTGGATGGACAGCTGGTGGTGGGCCGGCCGCCTCGCGCCGACAGTATCCAGCGCGCCGCCATAGGCTCCGCGCTGAACTCCACTGGCGCCGCGTCCGGGTACTTCAACGGCGACATCGACGAAGTCCGCATCTGGAACACGGCGCGAACCGAGCAGCAGATTTCGGGCAGCATGAATGTGGAAATGGTGTCCGCTCCAGGCCTCCTCGGACGCTGGGGCCTGAACGAGGCGGCAGGGACGACCGCGAACGACTCGTCGGGACAGGGCGTGCACGGGACGATCTCCGGCACGAACTGGAGCTGGGTGCCGGGTGCTCCGTTTTCGGCCAATAGAGCGCCCGAAGCACCAGTGTTGACTGGTCCGACAAGCGGTGCGACGGGCGTTGACGCGCCGGCCGCTCTGCAGGTGACAGCGACCGATGCGGATCAGGACAACCTGACGGTGAGTTTCTTCGGCCGCGCGGTTCCCGCAGCCGCGCCCAATTTCACGCTCGTGGCGATTCCCGACACGCAGCACTACGTGGACTCGTCCTTCTACCAGACCTTCACCGCGCAGACGCAGTGGATCGTGAACAACAGGAACGCCCTGAATATTGCCTTCGTGACCCACCTCGGGGACATCGCCCAGAACATTGATGCGGTGGAGCAGGAATGGATACGCGCCGACACCAGCATGCGCGTCCTCGATCTGAACGGCATTCAGTACAACGTCTCGCCGGGAAACCACGACATCAGCGTCGCTGGCGTCGCGAAGTTCTACGATCAATATTTCCCGGTCAGTCGATTCCAGTCGCAGCCGTCATTCGCGGGATGGCTCGGCCAGGAGCAGGGTGACGTCAACCGCCAGAACAAGGACAACTACGAGCTGTTCTCCGTAGGGTCGCTCGACTTCCTCGTCGTGCACCTGGAGATGGACGTGCCCGACTATTCGCTCGCCTGGGCGGACAAGATTCTGAAACGCTATCCCAATCGGCGCGCCATCATCAGCACGCACATCTATCTGGACATCACGGGGACGCGTCCCACCAGTCCGCAGTTCAGATCCAACGGCACGTCGGCCGAGCAGGTGTGGCAACAGCTCATCAAGCCGAATTGCAATGTCTTCCTGGTCGTCAACGGCCACTACCACGGCGAATCGCGGAGGACCGATCTGAACAACTGCGGTCAGCCGGTGCACCAGGTTGTGCAGGACTTCCAGAACGGCCCCAACGGCGGCGACGGGTGGCTGCGTTACTTCACCTTCAAGCCGGCCGAGAATCGGATCCTCGGCTACACGTTTTCACCAACGCGCAACAGTGGGCTTGGCGAGTACGACACCGACGCCGCCAGCCAGTTCACGCTGGACTACGCGATGCAGGGCACACCGTTCACAGCGCTCGGCAGTGTGGCACGCGCGGGGTCTGGTCCGGCGGCGATCAGCTGGCCAGGCCTGGCCTCCGGAACACAGTACGAGTGGTACGTCACGATCAGCGATGGTCGCACGACGACGGTAGGCCCAACCTGGACCTTCACGTCGCGGTAATGCCGTCGTCTCCAGAGTCAGGAGCGGGCAGTCCCCGATAGCTTCTTCGAGCCGCTACCGCAATCGATCAGCCGCGTCGTCGGCCGGGCGCTTCGCGAAGAGCGGACGCACCAGCGCAACGAGCAACATCATCGAGCCGAACGCGAACATGACCGCGCCGGCAAACATGATGATGAGCGAGCGGGTCAACGCGCCTGTGGCAAGTTCGGTCGTGGCGGCATCCGTACCACGCAAGCCGACCACCACGACGACGATTCCGATGACCGTCAGCGCGCCACCGAGCAGCAACGGCAACGGGCTTCGTTGAGGTGTCGTCACTCAGTCGCTTCCGCATGTGCGCCGTTAGTGGAGCCGGCCGAAGCCGGCCTCCGCTGAATCTCGCTCGTGCTCATGAGTCGGTAGGCCGCTCGAAGTCCAGGTTCTTCGTGATGCGCTCGCCTCCAAGGGCGAACACTTCCCGCAGCAGTTCGATCCGGCGAGTGGCCTCGGCCAGATCGTGGACGCCGAGCGTCACGTTCAGGAGATCGATGTACCACGGCAGCTTCACGGGACCGAGCACGTAGGTCTCGACAATCTCGCGAGCGACCGGGAGCGTGGTGGTCTTCGAGTCGTCGTGTACGTCCCGGTTCGCCGCGCGCTGCAACTTCTCGTATTCCTCTGCGAGCAGTCGATCGAACAAGACGCGGCTGAACAGATCGCCCGGCTGCACGCCGGTCTCTTCGTCGGTGGCGGTGAGCGGCGCCGCCTTGTGCAGCCACTCCCAGAGGATGCTCAGGCGTATCTCGCCCGTCGCCATATCCTCCATCAGGTACAGGACATCGTCGTTGCCAAAGAAATCCGCTGGCTTGAGCGCCGCAGCCTGCATGCCCTGGCCAAACGCATTGCCGTACTGAATGCCCACGCTGATCAAGTCGCGTGCGCCTCGCACGGTGCGAGCGGCGGGTTCCAGCTGCGTCAGCGCTCTAACGGCCTCGTCGGTGTACTCCAGGGGCGGGAAGGTCCGGCCGCATTGATTGTCCTGCCCGACGCGCTGCCACACCGGACGGACGATGTGCACCATCTTCCAGTGAGCGACCCACTTGCCGCTTGCGCCTTCGCGCTGCTCGCGTTCGGCTCCGGCAACCGCACGCTTCATGCTGCTGTCGACGCCGGCTGCTGAACCAACAGGAATGTTCGGCTCCATGCCCCCTTGCCACAACGCACAGCCGCCGCGCTGATCGGGCGTATTCACCGCGCGCCGAACCCGGTCCTCGTAGGCGCGCATGTACGCGTAGGTCATCGTCACCGCGTCGATGTTCGGATTGATGAAGGTCTGGTCCCAGGCGCACGCATCGGCAACGCTGTTGATGTAGTCCCAGCGACCGGTGTTGAAACCGACGAAATGCAGACCGAGCGCCGCGCGAATCTCCATCAACTGGAAGCAGGCCTCGAACTGCTCGACGAGGACATAGGTCTTCACTGTACCGAGGGGAAGCGCCAGATGACGCTCGAGCGTCTCGATGATCTCAGACCACAGTGCCGCTTCGCTGGCCGTCTGGATCTTGGGCAGGTAGAGCACCAGGGAACGCCCGTCGGCAAGGAGTCTGTCGTGATTGCGCACGAGGAACGTGGCCACGTCCACGATCGACGCCGAGAACCCGAGGCCATCCTTTCGGCGGATGTGACGGTCGTCGAGATGAAGTCCGCGCGCGCGAAAGATCACGGTGGTGAAGTCGAGCTGCGTACGCCAGTCGCCGACGATGCGGTGGCCCAGGAACGACTCCGCCCAGCCGTTCATCTCGTCGGCAACCGCCTCCGCCGCGGCGAGAAACACCGGCTGGCGATGAATCGCCAGCGCCAGATTGCGCTGGTTGTCGAGCGACATCGTCGAGAGTTGACCGAGCGCGTCTTCGCCGTCGAACATCCACCCGTCCGCACCCGAGAGCAGCGCGTAGGCCACGTTGCGAATGCTCCGCTCGAGCGTGGTGTGGGGCTTGGCGCCGGGGCCCGTGCCCTGTATCCACTGTCGCCGCAGATCGGCCGGGATCTCGGAACCGATGAATTGGCCGTCACGCGCGTCCTGCACCGCCAGGTTCGTGCGGCCGATGCGCGCGTCAGCCGAGAGGAAGGTGATCGGCTCGCGGTCGCGTGCGCGTTTCGAGCGACGCGTGAGACGCGCATGCATCAGGGCGCGGCGTTCGTCGTC
>JBEBGB010000071.1:0-14464 GCA_040081675.1 Vicinamibacterales bacterium | reverse complement strand
CTAGGCGCTCGAGGAGTTCAATGAGACACCTGAAGACCCTGAATCAGAAAGCCGTTCGTATCGAACGCTACGTGGCTGAACAAACCGCCGCCGCCGCTGGCGCGGACGGTGAGGACGTCGTCGCGCTGCAACGCACCGGCGTGCCACAACAGCCGGCTGGACACTTCCCAATCGGGTGTTCCGTCGTGTTCTCTCCTGGGTGGGAGGCTGATCGGACGGGCGGCACCGCCGGCCTGTGTCAGCCCGTCGAGCGCGACCTCTTCGATTGCCATATCGGTTGCTACTGGCCAGCGCAAGTCCCGGACCAGCTCAATCGCTCAGCAGACTGGACGAACAAGTGCGCGGCCGCTCAGAAGGACTGGCGCAAGATTGACCTCGTCTTCCCCTAACGGTTAGGAGACCGGACTTCCATGACTCTTCTTCGCACCTGGTTTCGCCCGCTGGCCGTCGCTGCAGCGGTCGGAGCATTGTGTCTGCCGATCGGCGCGGCAGAGAAACCCAAGCCCGTCACGCCGGGAAACGGTACGCTCTACATCGGCGTCTTTCCCGATCACTTCAAGGTGATCGACGAGGCGACCGGCAAGGTCACCGGCACGCTACCCTTCAAGTCGGGCATGCCCAGGCGCACGGCGATGACGCGCGACAAGAAGCGCTTCTACACCGTCGAAGCGCAGATGGAGAAGGTCGAGATTCTCGACATCGCCTCGCGCACCACAGTCGATACCTTCACCCTCACCGAAGGGAATCGTCACGTCCGCATCAAGACACTCGAACCAGATCCGAACCACAAGTTCGTCATGCTGGTCGTGCGTCCCTTCGTCAAGCAGGTCGATCGTTTCGTGGTCGAGCCCTCGTCGCTCGTCCAGTTCGATCTGGCGACCAAGAAGATCATCAACACGATCCCCTGGCCAAACGGAGAGGAACGCGAGAATGCGAACATCCAGTTCTCGCCGGACGCGAAACTGATGTACCTGTTCAGCGAGCAGGACGTTCTCATCTTCGACACCTCCACGTTCAAGCAGGTCGACAAGTGGGAACTGTCCAGGCCCGTGGAAGAAGGGTTTGGCGCGTTCGAGTTCGGTCAGACCGACGCAGCCAATGACGAACCGGGCTTCTACACGGCGATGTTCCAGGTTCAGGATCCGGTGCAGAAACGCCGGATGATGGGCATCGGCCGAGTCAACCTGGCGGCGAAGAAGGTCGACTTCTACACCCTTGGGCCGTCGCAGGGCGTCGGTTTCTCAATGGCGCCTGGTCGCAAGGTGGCCTATGGCCTCTTCAACGACATCGGACACTACGAGTTCTGGAAGTTCGACCTCGAGGCGAGGAAGGTGGCGGCGAGAGTCGAGTTCGCCGGCCGTCCCCGCATGTCCATGAAGACCAGCAGCAACGGCAAGGTGCTCTACATCTACAACGCCGGCAACACCATCGACCTCTATGAGGCCGACACCTTCAAGTTCATGAAGACCATCACGCTCGACGGCGACGTCACGTCGGACCTCTTCGTCGTGCCCGGGGCGGCGTCGATGCCCAAGTCGACCTCCTAGGGAGTCTCCGCGCATGAATCAGCACCTGCTCCGGGCACTCCGGTTCGTTCTGCCGTACCGGCGGCGCCTGGCGCTGGTGCTGATCCTCAGCCTGTTCAGCACCGGTCTCTCCCTGCTGCTGCCGCTCATCTCCAAAGACTTCTTCGACCACGCGCTCCTCGGTCGCGACCTGCCAGCGCTGACGCGCACGTCGCTGATGTTTGCTGGTGTCACGCTGGTAAGTTTCGTTCTGAACGTGATCTCGGGCTTGCGCTACACGCGCGTGTCAGCCGACATCCTGTTCGACATGCGACTGGAGGTCTATCGCCAGTTGCTCAGGCTCTCGCCTCGCTTCTACGCACGCACTCGCCTGGGCGACATCATGTCGCGCATCAACAACGACATCGGCGAGATCCAGCGCGTGGCTGCCGAGGCCGCGCTGGCGTGGGTCGGCAACGTCCTCTATCTGGTCGGCACCGTCGTCATGCTCGCGTGGTTGGATACGCGGCTGTTCCTCGCGACGGTGGCTATCGCCCCGCTCGGCATCTGGGCCACATCACACTACCGCAAGCGTCTCGAGGGCGAAGTCGGCGTGCTGCGCCAACGGAGCTCGGATCTTGGCAGTTTCCTGATCGAGACGATTCAGGCCATCCGCCTGGTCGTCATGAGCAACGCGCAGGACCGCGAGGTGGCGCGCTTCCGGAGCAAGAACGCGGCGTTCATCGATGCGCTCATGTCCATGCAGTACCTGACCTACGTGTCGGGTGCCCTGCCCGGACTCATTCTGTCGGCCGGCACCGGCATGGTCTTCATCTACGGCGGCTACCGCGTCGTACACGGTGAGATGAGCGTCGGGACCTTTGTAGCGTTCATCGCGTATCAGACGCGCTTCCTGCCGCCGCTCCAGGCGCTCATGGGCCTGTACGCGAGCCTCGCCACTGCCAAAGTCTCGCTCGCGCGCGTCTCGGAGATTCTGGACGCCCCGGTTGATGTCACAGAAATCGCGGACGCCGCCGCTCCCGCCCACATCGTCGGACACGTGGAGTTCTCACAGGTGACACTGTCCTTCGAGCGAGGCCGACCCGCACTCGAGCAGGTCTCGTTCCGCGCCCGCCCAGGCGAGGTGCTCGCCATTGTCGGGCCGAGCGGCAGCGGAAAGTCGACCATCGCGGACCTGCTGCTGCGGCTGCTCGATCCGGACGAGGGCTCGGTGCGGCTGGACGGCATCGATCTTCGGCAGATGAATCTGCGCGTGCTTCGCCGTCACGTCGCGCGGGTGGAACAGGACCCCTGCATTCTGCACGCCTCCATCGCCGAGAACATTCGCTACAGCCGCCCAGGCGCCAGCGACGCCGAGGTGCGTCTGGCTGCTCGCCAGGCGGCGCTCGAGCCGTTCGTCGATTCGCTCCCGCAGGGCTTCGACACCGTCGTGGGCGAACGCGGGTCGGCGCTTTCCTCGGGAGAGCGGCAGCGCATCGCCACGGCGAGAGCGTTTCTCGCAGACCCGGCCGTACTGATTCTCGACGAGCCGACGGCATCGCTCGACCCCCACTCCGAGCGGGTGGTCATCGACGGCTACGAATCCGTGATGAGAGACCGCACCACCATCGTGATCACGCACCGCGTCGACGTGGCGAGTCGAGCGGATCGTGTGCTGGTGCTCGAGGGCTCACGTCTCGTCGAGCAGGGGCAGCCGGCGGAGTTGGCGGCGAGTGTCAGCCGCTATGCCGACCTCTTCCAGGTGCAGCATGCGCACTGACCAGATGCCACGAGCGGACGGACGCGGCATCTCCGTCGCCGTGATCGACAGCGGCGTGCACGAGGGCCATCCTCACGTCGGATGCATCGCCGGTGGTGTCGCGGTCGACGCCAGCGGCTGCGTGACCAGCGACTACGTGGACCGCATCGGTCACGGCACCGCTGTCATGGCGGCTATCCGGGAAAAGGCGCCGGCTGCAGAGTGTTACGCCGTGCGGATTTTCGACCAGCGCCTCAGCGCCTCCGCCTCGACGCTGTTGGCCGCCATCGATTGGGCGGTATCGGCTCGCGTGCACGTCATCAATCTCAGCCTGGGCACATCGAACGCGACCCACGCTCCGGCGTTCGAGGCGGCCGTCGCACGCGCCTCCGAAGCTGGCGTCACCATTGTCTCCGCGAGAGACGATGACGGCGTCGAATGGCTTCCGGGAAGCCTTCCAGGTGTGGTGCCAGTGCAAGTCGACTGGACGTGCGCGCGCGACCACTTTTATAGCGTGCAGGTGGGACGCACGAACATCTTTCGAACCTCGGGATTCGCGCGACCAATTCCGGGTGTCGATCCTCGCCGGAATCTCCACGGGGTGAGCTTTGCGGTGGCCAACATGACGGGGTTCATCGCCCAGGCCTTGAGCCTGGCTCCAGGCGCATCGGTCTACGACGCGCTGCGCGAGATGCAGGCCGGTACTGCTCCCGCCGCGGCACCGGCTGATCAACAGTCGTGCGCGGCAGGGTAGCGCGGTCGCGTCGAGTAGCGGTTGTGGGGGAAAAAGGGAAGACGCCGGAAGGAAGAACAGCGTGTCGGACCCTCGGATCACCGAGGGCCCGACGAGCAACAAGCGGGGTCTACTGCTGACCGGTGGTACGAGCGTTCGGGCCTGGCTTCACGTTCACCTTGACCATCGCGGTGGTCCAGCAGCAGCCTGTCGCGCCGCCGCCTTTTTCGGAGTAGTCGTTCAGCGTGACGTGCACGACGTAGTCGCCAGGCGCGCTGAAGGTCACCGTGCCGGATGTCTTCCCGGCGTAGGGCTCCATCGGCTTGCCGCCCTTGATGGTCGTGAAGTGGAACCCGTCCACCTTGACCTCACCCGGACCCCGGTACTTCGCGACCGTGGCCTCGACGACCGGCGGGGTGCGGGTCATCGGCGCATTCGATCCACCGGCGTAGAGCGCGTCATCTTCCGTGAACAGGTCCAGCGTCATTGGTACGCCCGCCGTGGCGGTCTTGACCAGTGCGGCAGTGAGGGGCTGTCCCGGATTCTGAATAGCCGGACCCCCATCCGTGAAGCGAAGGACTGGCGGGACGTTGTACTTGCCGTTGGGCGACTCTTCAGACGAGCGCTGCGGCGTGATGTTGAAGTCGGGGCTCAGCACCATGCCGACACGGGACGTCGTGCCGTTGATCGTCAACGTCCAGTAGAGATGCTCGGTCGGCGAGAAGTTCTTCGGGACGACAACCGAGAACATGCCGAAGTTGCGGTTCGGCAGGAAGTGCGTCGGCTGGCCACGATCGGGATCGCCTGATTCGAACCGGTTGTTCGGGCCGATTGGAATGTCGAGCTCCTGAGTCCAGTTGCGGTTGTAGTAGCCAATCAGGAACGTGTGCGTCCCATCGGGATTGTCGTACCAGCCGTCGTACGCTGGCGTGACGCTGGCGCCGAATCCGAGCTTGGGATAGCTCGGGAGCAACTGCCCCTGGGCGGACACCATCGCGCTACCGGCAGCCAGGGCAGCAACGGTCGCAAGGCGGAGAACCATCCTTGAATGCATCGCAAGACTCACTTGTAAAGGGTCGGGGGCACCGGGCCTCGACCTGAATGTGTTCGGTCGGGTTCTGAGTTCCGGAGGGTGGCGGCCAAGGCGGCCAGCCACCCCACGGAGTGCCAAAGACTCGAAAGGCTATTGCTGCTGTTGCGTGCGGCTCTGCGGCTTGACCCCGTTGGTCACGCCCTCGCCGTACTTCGCGACGCGCTCCTGGTACTCGGCATCGGTCAGGTAGAAGACGTTCATCCAGGCGTGGGCCATCTCGTCGACCGTCCGGTCGCCATACCCCACCCACTGATCCGGGTCAGGGTTGCTCTTGTTCGCCTTGGTGTTGTCGTAGTAGGCGCTCACCTTGATGATCGTGCCCTTCGGGAAGACCGGAGACGCTTCTTCCGTGAAGATGTAGTTGGTCATCCAGTTGAAGTTGAAGTCCTTCACGTAGCTGATCGTCTGGGTGCGGCCGTCCGGGAAGATGGCCTCGACCGACATGGCCTTGCCGCGCAGATGGAAGTGCGGCTGGAAGTTCGTGATGACGGTGTTCTCCTTCAGCACGTTGAAGCCTTCGGTGTAGGCGACGGAGTTCGGTGGAATGTCCAGACCTTCCGTACCGTTCTTCAGGCCGGTAAAGCCCACGAGGTAGCTGCGCTTCTTCGGCTCCTGGCCTTTCGGGTAGAGCCAGATGCCGAGTTCAGACGAGCTCGTGACCTCTTCGCCGGCGGCATGGATGTGCTGGTCCCAGGAGATCTTCTCGCCAGGGAGAATCAGCTTGCCAGTGCCTTCCGAGTAGCGGTCGTAGCCCTTGCCGATCGCCCATTCCATGATCTGCGGACGGCGGAGCGCCAGTTCCTGCTGGCTGGGTGCTGCGGAGCCCGAGAACGAAACGCCTCGGCTCACCTGCACGCCCTGATTCACGGCGTCCGTGTTCTCCGGGCTGAGGACGTGGTACGCGATCGAGTGGTGCAGGATCTTGCGTCCCTGAAGGTTCGACGGACGGATTTCGACCGCACGGATCCAGCGAGGCTCGGTGACCGGGATGTTCTGCGTCGGCCTCCACCAGGCGTCCTGGTGGACGGCTGGCATGGTCTGCAGCGGGGCGGTGACGACGATGTCGGGCTTGCCGAGGCCGTCGACCTCCGCTTGCCAGTAAAGGGTCTTCGTGATCGGCTTCGCGTGGAAGTCGGCCGGGTTGCCCTCGAGGGCGCCGCTGTCAACCCAAGCCACCACCGTTGCGACTTGCTCGTCGCTCAGCGCCATGTCGTTCTTGAAGTGCAGTACACCGACGCTGCGGTCGATGTGCCACGGTGGCATCTGGCGGGTTTCCACGCGGCTCTTGATGGAGCGCGCCCACGGCCGCGCGTCCTGGTACGACACCAGGGACATCGGACCGATCGAGCCTGGTTCATGGCACGACTGGCACTTCGCCTGAAAGATGGGGGAGACGTCCTTCGTGAACGTCACCTGCTTCTGCTGCGCCGAGACAGCACCAGGGAGGGCGAGGATCGCACCCACAACGAGGGCACCTGCTGCTCCCAGATGGAGCTTCGAACCAGGCATCATTGGCTCCTTTCGCATACTGAACACTCCGTTGGAGGAAAGTGCGCGCAATCGTCACGCGTCGAGCGGGCATTACGCAGGAGCCATGCCGGACGAAAATCAGCGAGAATGCGCCTGTTTTTTCGTCGATATCTAGAATCAGGCAGGGACATTTCCCCACGGCTCGGGATTTTCCCGGGTCGTGCAATGAGCGCTCGGCTTGCGAAGGAGAGCAGCGAGGAAGGACGTGTTCGGAGGAAATGTGCCGACGTTCGGCACTGGTGTGAGCGGAGGCCGAAAACAATTCAGGCGCCCGCCACACTGGCCGGGCGCCCGAATTCTGCAGTCT
This sequence comes from Vicinamibacterales bacterium, assembly GCA_040081675.1. GTDB lineage: Bacteria > Acidobacteriota > Vicinamibacteria > Vicinamibacterales > CAVVIG01 > CAVVIG01. The sequence goes on along the minus strand of JBEBGB010000071.1, from coordinate 7,537 downwards.
GAGACGTGCGTCTACTTGACGGCGACCTTGACCATTGCGCTGGTCCAACAGCAGCCAGTTGCACCGCCGCCCTTTTCGGACAGGTCAGTAATGGTGATGTGAACGACGTAGTCGCCGGGTGCACTGAAGCTGACGGTTCCGGTGGACTTGCCAGCCCACGGCTCCATGACCTTTCCACCCTTGGTGGTGGTGAATTCCTTCAGGCCTTCTACCTTGACGTTCCCGGGGCCGCGGAACTTGGCCACGATGGCCTCGGCAATCGCCGGGATGCGCGTCAGCGGGGCGTTCGCGCCGCTGGAGTAGAGCGCATCGTCTTCAACCAGGAGCTCGAGAGGCAGCGGTGTATTGACGGTCGCCGTCTTCGAGATGGCGTTCATCATTGTGCCGATCGGTCCTTGAATGGCTGGACCACCTTCGGTGAAACGCAACACCGGCGGCAAGTTGTACTTTCCGTTCGGAGACTCCTCGGACGCCTTCAGCGGACTGAAGTTGTAATCGGGGCTCATGTGGAACGGAACGCGCTGCGTGACACCGTTCTGCGTCAGCACCCACCAGATGCGCTCGGCTGGTGCCGTGTTCTTGGGGACCGTAATGGAAAACATGGCCCAGTTCCGGTTTGGCAGGAAGTGGGTTGGCTGACCGCGATCGGGTTCACCGGGCTCGAAGTGGTTGTTCGGGCCAATCGGAATGTCGATCTCCTGACTCCAATTGCGATTGTAGTAACCGATCACGAACACGTGCGAGCCGTCGGGGTTGTCATACCAACCGTCGTAGGCAGGTGTGACGCTGGCACCAAATCCCAGCTTTGGAGAACTCGGCAGGAGCTGTCCTTGGGCTGAGACAAGAGCACCGCCTGCTGCGAGCGCCGCAACCGTCGCCAGGCGGACGACTATCCGTGAATTCATTGCTGATTCTCTAGGTTATAAGTTCGTGGGAGGGTGCTGGACCATCGAATTTCAACGTCGGCACTTTAGCAAAGGAGCCGTAAAACATCAATGGAGACCACGGCACGAAGCCGGGGTCTCCATTGACTGGTGCTTGGTTAGTCGACGAAGCCTACTGCTGTTGCTGCTGCGTGCTCGCCGGCTTGTGCTTGGCGACCCACTCCTGGTACTCGGCGTCGCTCAGATAGACGACGTTCATCCATGCGTGTGCCATTTCGTCGACCGTGCGGTCGCCGTAGCCCACCCACTGATCCGGGTCAGGGTTGCTCTTGTTGCCCTTCGTGTTGTCGTAGAACGCGGTGACGTGGACGATCGTGCCCTTCGGGAAGGCCGGTGCCGCGTCGTCTGCGTAGATGTAGTTCGTCATCCAGTTGAAGTTGAAGTCCTTCACGTAGCTGATGATCTCGGTGCGACCATCGGGAAGGATGGCCTCGACCTGCATCGCCTTCCCGCGCAGATGGAAATGCGGCTGGAAGTTGGTGATGATCGTGTTTTCCTTGAGCACCGTGAAGCCTTCGGTGTGCGCCACGGAGTTTGGCGGAATGTCGAGACCGGCCGTGCCGTTCTTCAAGCCCGTGAAGCCCACGAGGTAGCTGCGCTTGGTCGGTTCCTGGCCTTTGGCGTAGAGCCACAGACCGATTTCCGAACCGCCCGTGATTTCCTCACCGACAGCGTGAATGTGCTGGTCCCAGGAGATCTTCTCTCCCGGCATGATCAGCTTGCCCGTGCCTTCGAGGTAACGGTCGTAGCCCTTGCCAATCGCCCATTCCATCAGCTGGGGACGACGGTTGACGAGGTCAGCGGCGGCCTGAGCTGCCGTCTGCGGGACCGCCGGTGCGGGACGGCCACCACCGATGCCGGTGTTGACGGCCGCGGCGTTTTCGGGATTCAGAACGTGATACGCGATCGAGTGATGGAGGATCTTGCGCGTTGCCAGGTTGGTCGGACGAATCTCGACCATCTTGACCCAGCGGGGCTCGGTCACCGGGATGTCGCTGGTCGGGCGCCACCACTCGTCCTGGTGGACCGCTGGCATCGTGTATTCGGCCGACTTGATCACGAGGTCCGGCGGGCCGTAACCATCGCGCTCACCCTGCCAGAAGAGGCTCTTGGCAACGGGCTTGGCCTTGAAATCGGCCTGGTTGCCTTCGGCTGCGCCGCCGTCGACCCACGCCACAACCGTCGCGACCTGTTCGTCGCTGAGCGACATGTCGTTCTTGAACTTCTGAACGCCAACGCTGCGGTCGATATGCCACGGTGGCATCTGGCGCGATTCCACGCGGTTCTTGATCGAGCGTGCCCACGGCCGTGCGTCCTGGTAGGTCACCAGGGACATCGGGCCGATCGAGCCGGGTTCATGGCACGACTGGCACTTGGACTGGAAAATAGGGGCGACGTCCTTCGAGAATGTCACCTGCTTTGCCGGGGCCTGCTGCGCGAGCGCAGCACCTGGCAGAGCGAGGAATGCGCCGACGGCGAGGGCGCTTCCGAGGTGGAGCTTCGAACCAAGCATCAGGGGGCTCCTTTGTGTCTTTCCGCTTCCGACTATCGTTTGGTTACAGGACCCACGCGCCTTCACGGCACAAGGGCTTCAGCGGCTCTTTCGGGGGTCGCTGAGAATCCGTTGCTTACCGGATTATCGTCGGGTCCCGCCGACAAATGAGGGAAATTTCCCTCAATGATCGCTGATTATTTCCCCCGCACTCCAAACCGTCAATATCAAAGATGTGATAGATCGCCGGTCCGGCTGCCACCACCAGACCCCATTCCGGCCGCCCGGACGAGACGGGCGGCGGTGATAAACTTGCCGATCGTCGCCCGTACCAGGCCATTTGTCCGATATAACCGGCAGTGCACTGGTTCGCACCGAACTGCTGAGTTAAGATCGGCTGAATCAGCGGCTTACGGCCGTGGCTGTGCAGCCCTTCGCTCCGGCGCTGATTGCGCGACCGGACGGGTTTCCCCTCGACCACCTCGAGGCCGTCGTGCCGCCGCGTGAACGCCCGTGAATGGAATTGGATGAGGTATGCCGAACTGGCAGGGGGTCATCGGAGTCAACCGCGCGTACGTACTCGAGCTGTACGACCGCTATCTGAAAGATCCGAATGCGGTCGACGCTGACGCGAGGGCCCTGTTTGCGACCTGGACCCCTCCAGAAGACGTCGCTGCCCCCGAGGTGCCCTCCTCGACCTCACCAGACGCTTTGCACAAGGCAATCGGGGCGGTCGAGTTAACCCACTCCATTCGCAGATACGGCCACCTGGCCGCCAAGCTCGACCCCCTCGGCACGCCACCGATTGGCGATCCGGCCCTGGACGCCGCCACCCACGGCCTGACAGACGACGACCTTCGCGCCTTGCCGCCGTCGCTTTTGTCCTCGCCGCTGGCTACGGGCGCCGCCAACATGCTGGAGGTCGTCACACGTTTCAGGGCGGTCTACTGTTCGACGTCGGGACACGACTACGCGCACGTGTTCGTGCCCGACGAGAGGCGATGGCTGCGCAATGCAGTCGAGCAAGGACGCTTTCGGGCACCGGCCGACCCGATCAACCCGGTCGCGATCCTGGATCGGCTGACTCAGGTAGAGGCGTTCGAACGCTTCCTGCACCGCGTTTTTCAGGCAAAGACCCGCTTCTCGATCGAAGGGCTCGACATGACGGTGCCCATCCTCGACGAGATCATCGGCGACGGCGCCGAAGCGGGAGCCGGTTCGATGTTCATCGGCATGGCCCATCGAGGTCGCTTGAACATCATGGCTCACGTGCTGAACAAGCCCTACGCGCAGATCCTCGCCGAGTTCAAAGACCCGGTGAGCCCGCATGGGTTCCAGGACGACATGTCGTGGACCGGCGACGTGAAGTACCACGCCGGCGCGCACCGCGCCATCGAGAGCGGACGCGAGATTCGCATGGTCGTCTCGATGCCCCCCAACCCGAGTCACCTCGAAGCGGTCGACCCCGTTGTGGTCGGCATGGCCCGCGCCGCCGGCACCAGTACCGACCGCGCCGGTGCACCTGTCTTTGACCCGGCGCTGTCCGTACCGGTGTTGATTCACGGCGATGCCGCGTTCCCTGGCCAGGGCATCGTGGCCGAGACGCTGAACCTGAGTCGACTCTCTGGCTACGACACCGGTGGCACCATTCACATCATCGTGAACAACCAGCTCGGGTTCACCGCCGTGTCGCGCGACTCCTACAGCACGTCCTATGCGAGTGGACTGGCTCGCGGTTTCAAGATCCCCATCGTCCACGTGAACGCCGACGACCCGGAAGCCTGCGTCGAAGCGGCGCGCCTGGCGATTGCCTACCGCAACACCTTTCATCGCGACTTCCTGATCGATCTCATCGGCTACCGTCGGCATGGCCACAACGAAGGTGATGAACCGGCGTTCACCCAGCCGCTGATGTACCAGAAGATTGCCGCGCATCCCACGGTGCGCGAGATCTTCGCGAAGACACTTGTCTCGCGAGGCGTGGTTACCGATGCCCAGGCATCGGAGATGTTGAAGGCGCACACGGCCACGCTGCAGGCGGCGTTCGATGGCCTCAAGCCCGAAACAGACTTCGTCGAGCCGATCCCGCCGACGCCTCCTGCCGGCATCGCGAGCCGTGCGCAGACATCAGTGCCGCTCGAGCGATTGAGCGACATCAACCGGGCGCTGTTGTCCCTCCCGGACAATTTCGCCGTCCACAAGAAACTGGTGCGCGGTCGAGAGAAGCGCGCGCAGATGTTCGAGCGTGTCGACGAACGCACGATCGATTGGGCCGCCGCCGAGGAACTGGCGTACGCGTCGATTCTCAGCGACGGCGTGAGCATCCGCTTGACGGGCGAAGATGTCGAGCGAGGCACCTTCAGCCATCGCCACGCGGTTCTCCACGATCCGTCAACGGGTGCCGAGTACACGCCGCTGCAGTCGATTCCACAGGCGACGGCGGCGTTCGAGATCCACAACAGCCCACTGACCGAGAACGCCACGATTGGCTTCGAGTTCGGCTACAACGTGCAGGCTCCGGCGCGCCTGGTCATCTGGGAAGCGCAGTACGGCGATTTCATTCAGGGTGCGCAGACGATCATCGACGAGTTCATCGTCTCGGCGCGCGGCAAGTGGGGCCAACGCCCCTCGCTCGTGTTACTGCTGCCGCACGGCCATGAGGGCGCGGGTCCAGAACACTCCAGCGCCCGGCCCGAACGCTTCCTGCAGCTCGCGGCGGATGTGAACATGCGTATCGCCAACTGCACGACGGCGGCGCAGTACTTCCACCTGCTGCGACGACAGGCTGCGCTCCTGGTCACCGATCCGTTGCCGCTCATCGTGCTGACGCCCAAGAGTCTGCTGCGCCATCCACTCGTGGCGTCGGCGCCGAAGGATTTGGCCGAGGGCCGCTTCCTGCAGTTCATCGACGACCACGAGGCGAGGTCCAGAGCTGCGGACATCCGGCGCGTGGTCATCTGCACGGGCAAGATGTTCGTCGACCTGGTGTCGAGCGACGTGCGCGCGGCTGCGACCGACGTGGCGATCTGCCGGATGGAAGAGCTCTACCCGGTGAACATGCGCGCGCTTCGAGCCATGCTCGATGGCTACGGCAACGCCCACGAGGTGGTGTGGACGCAGGAAGAGCCGGCAAACATGGGCTACTGGGACTTCGTGCGGCCCTATCTCGAGGACGCTGGCGCGGGTCGTACGGTTCGCCTCGTGGCGCGTCCACGCAGTGCGAGTCCAGCCGAAGGATCGGCGACGCGGCACGCGCATCATCAGCGGCTGCTGGTGCAGACGGCTCTGGCGCCTTCGTCAGCAAGAGCGCCTGGTCGCCCCTGGTCGTCACAGCCAGCACCCGAGAAGGTCGCGCCGTAGTAACAAGAGCGAGTTGCAGAATGACCAAAGGCTCTAACACAGAGGATGCCGAGCGAACCGAGAGCACGAGAGCAACGTGAGCCGTGTCCGTTCGTCTCCGTGACCTCCGTGGTCGTGCTTTATTTGTGGAACGCACTCTAAGATCGCGCATGCGGAGTGCGTGACCAACTGCTGCGGCCCGGCACCAGGTCGGGCGGGTTCGTTTCACGCCTGTGGAGAGGACGCTTCGATCGATGTCAGTACAAATTGTCGTTCCCGAAGTCGGCGAATCGATCGTCGAGGCTCGCGTCGCTCGCTGGATGAAGAACGCCGGCGACCTCGTCGCTCTTGGCGAGCCGATCGTCGAACTCGAAACCGACAAGGTGAATCTCGAAGTGCCTGCGCCGGCAGCCGGTGTGCTGAGCCGCATCGATCATGCGGCTGGCGCTGACGTGAAGATTGGCGAGGTCATCGGCATCATTGACGAGGCGGCCAGTGCGCCTGCATCAGCCGGTCCCGCGTCCGCTCCGGCGGTGGCAGCAGCGACGTCTGCCGAGACCGATCGCACTCGCGCGACACCTACGGCGAAGAAGGCGGCCGAACAGAACGACGTCAACCTGGCTGCGGTCAAAGGCACTGGCGTCGGTGGACGCGTGACGAAGAAGGACGTCGAAGAGGCGGCCCAGGGCGGCGCGCCCGCGAAAGCCGCACCCGCCGCATCGGCTCCGCCAGTCGCCGCAGCACCAGCCCCGGTGCCCACACCCACTTCGGCGCCAGCGACCGTTCGTCCGCCGGCTGCCCTTCCAGGCGACCGCAGCGAAGAACGCATGCGCATGTCCAAACGTCGCGCGACGATTGCCCGGCGCCTGCTCGAGGCGCAGAGCACGGCGGCGATGCTGACCACGTTCAACGAAGTGGACATGTCGGCGGTCATGGAACTTCGGGAGCGACGCAAGCAAGCCTTCAAGGACCGCCACGGGGTGAACCTGGGCTTGTCGTCGTTCTTCGTGAAGGCGGTGGTCGGCGCGCTGAAAGAGATTCCGCGAGTGAACGCCGAGCTGCAGGGCGACGAGATCGTGCTGAAGCACTACTACGACATCGGCGTCGCCGTCGGCGCAGCCGAAGGACTGGTGGTGCCCGTGCTACGAGATGCGGATCGACTGTCGTTTGCGGACATCGAGCAGCAGGTGCGGCGATTCGCAAAGGCCGCCGAAGAGGGCACCTTGTCGTTGGCCGACCTGAAGGGCGGCACATTCACCATCACCAACGGCGGCGTGTTCGGGTCGTTGTTGAGTACGCCCATTTTGAACCCGCCGCAAGTCGGCATCCTCGGGATGCACACCATCAAGGAGCGGCCAGTCGCCGTCAAGGGCCAGGTCGTGATTCGACCCATGATGTACGTCGCGCTGACCTACGACCATCGCCTCATCGACGGTTCCGAAGCGGTGCGCTTCCTCGTGAAGATCAAGGACCTCATCGAAGATCCTGGCGCGCTGCTCATCGACTGACAGCTCGTGGCAAAGAGCTCTACCACGGAGCACACGGAGAACAAACCGAGGTCACGGACCGAAAGGACAGGAGGGCTCTGGGCTCTGCGCGCCACGCTTTGGGCCTTGCCTCCGGTCACACTGCGCTTCACGCATCTTTCTTCTTCACGCTGGTGCCAGATCTTCCCGACCTGCCCAACCTGCCTGCCCCGCCTGGCTTGCCCGCCCCGCCCGCCCTTACTACGGCGCGACCGACGGAGCGCCCAGACCTGAGT
>JBEBGB010000070.1:0-14465 GCA_040081675.1 Vicinamibacterales bacterium | reverse complement strand
CCCGGAGATTTGTGAATGAACAAGGAGATGATCATCTCCTCCAACGGCCACGAGACCATGGTGGCCATACTCGAGGACGACCTCGTTGCCGAGTTCTTCGTCGAGCGCGAACGGCACCGCGGTGTCGTGGGCAACGTCTACAAGGGCCGGGTGTCGAAAGTGCTCCCCGGCATGCAGTCGTCGTTCATCGACCTGGGGCTCGAGCGCGATGGCTTCCTCTATGTCGCCGAGGTGGTCGACACCCTCGAAGAGTTCGAGCGGCTCGAGGGAGGCGACGAGGACGACAAGGACAGACCGGACGGCGAGGCGAAGGCCAGGAACGGCAGCGACGAGCCGAAAGAGCAGCCGCGCATCGAAGACCTGCTGAAGGAAGGGCAGGAGATTCTCGTGCAGGTGGTGAAAGAACCACTTGGCACGAAGGGCGCGCGTCTCACCTCGCACGTCACCATGCCCGGCCGGTTCCTCGTCTTCATGCCGACGGTGGACCACGTCGGTGTCTCTCGCAAGATCGACTCTCGCGACGAGCGCGCTCGACTGCGCGGCATCGTGCGCGAGTTTCGAGAGACGCACGGTTTCACCGGCGGCGTCATCATCCGCACGGCTGCGTCGGGTCGGCCCAAGGAAGACATCATCAGCGACCTCGAGGCGTTCCACGCGATCTGGACCGACATCCGGCAGCGCATGGAGTCGTCGCGTGCGCCGGCAGTCGTCTATCGCGAGCAGAGCCTGGTCGGCAAGCTATTGCGTGACCTGTTGACCGAAGACTTCCAGGCCATTCGGATCGACCACGCGCAGGAGTACCAGCGGACGCTGGACCTGGTGGAGCGCATCCTGCCGAATCTCGCACCGAAGGTGAAGCTGTACTCGAAGCCCTATCCGATCTTCGATGAGTACGGCGTGCAGGCCGAGATCGACAAGGCGCTCAAGAGCAAGGTGTGGCTGAAGTCCGGCGGCTCGATCGTCATCAACCAGACCGAGGCGCTCGTGGCGATCGATGTCAACACCGGTCGCTACGTCGGGAAGAAGAGTGCCGGTCGCCTCGAGGACACCATCGTCAAGACCAACCTCGAAGCCGTCAAGGAGATCGTGCGTCAGGTGCGGTTGCGCGACCTTGGCGGCATCATCGTGCTCGACTTCATCGACATGGAGGAGAAGAAGAACCGGCAGAAGGTGCTGCAGGCGATCGAACTCGAGTTGAAGAAGGATCGTTCGCCTTCGAAGGCGTTGCAGGTGCAGGACTTCGGACTCATCATCATCACGCGCAAACGCGTCAAACAGAGTCTCGAACGCGTCATGACCGAGCCGTGCCCGTACTGCTCGGGCACCGGCACCATCAAGAGCACGTCGACGATCTGCTACGAGATTCTGACCGAGGTGAAGAAGATCTCGCCAGATTTGAACGGCTATCGGTTGCTGCTGCGCGTGAATCCCGAGATTGCGAGAGCGCTCAAGGAAGAAGAACGTGACGTGATGCGCGACCTGAAGTCGTCGATCGGCAAAGACGTCACCATCAAGCCAGACTTCCAGCTCCATCACGAGCAGTTCGATGTGATGGCGGTCTGACAGGGTCAGGTAGGTCGGGAAGGTCAGGTCGGTCAGGAGTGCCCGCCCGACTGGGCAGGTCCGTCGAGTGAGTCAGGTCAGAGGTTTTTCCGACCGACCACCTGACTGACCCGACTGACCCGACTTCAATCCGCCCGCGCTTATGCAGCGGGCGGCAAGTGAATGATGTAGTTGTTGCCGCCGCGATTGATCCACACGCGGATGTAGTCGTCGCCCTTCAACAGTTCCACGCGAGCGCCGCCTGGCGCCGGTTTGGCGACCTTCAAAATCGTCTTCGCATCGGCATCTGAAACAATGGTGGCCAGTTCACGCCCGACGACCTTTCCGCCGCGCACGAACTCAACGTAGCGTTCCGCCTCCGGAGTCTGACCGACGACGCCTCGCGCTTGTTCAGTGGTCAAACGCACTTGATAGGTTCCGGCCGCTAGCGGCTGTCCGTCGGCAGTGACCTTGCGAGACAGCGTGACGCTGCCAAGCGATGTCGTGGCGGAGCCACTTTGCGCCGAAGCTGACGCGATGGGGGTGATAAAGCTCAGTACCAGAGCCGTCGCGAGAATTCCGTGCTTCATTGCGCCTCCTATGTGCAGTCCTCAGTTGCCCATTATAAGGCCGCCGAGGTGTCATAAACTGAGCGTTAAACGTCAACCGTGGCGTCTTATGGATGAGCTGAGGCCGCGCCCTCGCCACCGGTGCTCATCCAATGCAATGCGCTGGCCACGAAGCGTCACTCCCTCTGCCGCGAGCAGTGACCGCTTCAGTGCTTCCCGTCCGCCGTAGCCACCCAGTCTGCCGCCTGAGGCAACGACCCTGTGGCAGGGCACGTCTGGACGCTGGCAGTCGCGCATGATGTTGCCGACGGCGCGGGCCGCGCGTGGACGCCCAGCCATCTCGGCCACCTCACCGTACGTGCTCACCCGCCCTGGTGGAATCCGACGCACGACGGCGAGAACGCGCGCCGCGAACGTCGCCGCGCTCTGGGAAGAGCCCGGACCAGGCAGCCGAATCGTCAGCGGAGCGCCTCCTTGAGAACGCGACCTTCGGCATCAGGCAAGGAGACACCCGCGAGGGAGGCGAGCGTGGGTGCGATGTCTGCCGGACTTGCCGGCGCGTCGTAGCGACCTGGTTTCACACCTCTTCCAAATAGCACTACCGGCACGTGCTGATCGTCCGGACTGTCGCTGCCGTGGGTTGTCCCGCTGCCGCTGATCATCCAGCCTGCCTTTGGCGAGATGACGAGGTCGCCACTGCGACCGGGCACGTAGCTCAACACCGCTGCCCGCAGTTGCGGCTCGGTGGTGTTCTTCCCTTGAACGATCTCGTCGGACGTGAATACACGACGCACACCCGGCTGTGCGCTCATCGCGGCGACGATGGCCTTCAGTGCCCCGGGCGAAGCCTGTGCCTTGGCGTACATGCCCGGTTCGAAGTAGACCTCGTTGGTGGTGATACGCGACAGATACTTCCCGTTGCCCAGAATGTCGCGCGCCTGCTTGTTTCCCGCTTCGAGCAATGCCGCGCTATTGATCCGGCCAGCGTCGCGACCAGCCTGCTTCAGCTGTTCTGGAATGTCGGTGACACCGTGGTCGGCACTGAGCGCGAGCACATACTGCCCAACGCCCACATTGCGATCCAGACCGCTGAGCAATTGCCCGATCGACTGGTCGAGACGCGCATACATGTCCTGGACTTCCTGGCTGTGCGGACCGAAGGCGTGTCCGACAAGATCCGGGCTCGAGAAACTGACCCCGAGAAAGTCCGCGTCGGCGTGCTTGCCTAGCTTCGCGGTCTCGACCAGTGCGATAGCCATCCGCGCGACGTACGCGTCGGCAAACGGACTGTGCTGCCACTGATCGTAGTAGAGCGCGTCGGCACTTCTCGCGACGCCGTCACCCGTCAGCGGATGCGGGAATGTGGTGGTCCAACCCTTCGTCGGATCCTCGCGGAGTCCATTGTCGACATCCAGATACTTGTCGGCAGGCAACAGTCGAGTCCACACCTTGCCGAAGTCGGCCCGCATCGGATTGGCGTCCACGAACGCCTTCACCATGGGTACCGGCGCCTGTGCGTACTGCGTGGAGGTCTCCCAGCGGTCCAACTGTTCCGAGACCCACGTCACCGCATCACCGCCGTGTCCGGCGAGCATGATCGCGCTGCGTGCCTTGAGCGCCATGGTGACGACGTGCGCACCTTTGCCTCGCATCTGATCGGCGAGCGTCGGCACCATCAACGCGAATGGACCCATGTGCCCCTCCCGCGCCGAGCCGTACTCGATGACGGTGGCCTTCGGGTCCTCGGTGCATGGCACCACAGCGTTGCGAGACCAGTTGAACCAGGTGTTGGAGAACACACCGTGCACGTGCGGATACGCACCCGTTGCCAGCGTGGCATGCCCGGCGCATGTCACCGTCGTCAGATACGGATAGGCGGCACGTGTGAAGACCGCTCCTTCGTCGACAAGCCGACGCAGGCCCTGCGACCAGTTCGCCTGAAAGCGGTCGATGTAGTCGGCACGCATCTGGTCCACGACGACCATGACGACCAGCTTCGGCGGTGGCTCCGCCGCTGACAACAACACGGACGCGGCGGCTGCCGCGACAACAGCGGTGAAATGTCGACGCATAGGATGTCTCGGAGTCTTGACCGGCCGAATGTGCTGCGAATGAATCAAGTTTTGCTCCGGTCAAGACGACCGCCCGGCGGCGCCGGGCAAACGCAATAGAGTTTGACTAGCGAGGCGAACGGCTCCCGGCACACTCTCGATGGTCAGAGACGAGCCTCGCTAGTTATAGCAGCGTCAGGGGGTCGAGCCCCACCTCAGCGGGGTCCGCTGGCCCAACGATCTCTGGCATCACGCTGCCGTCGTCCGCCGTCTCCCACAAATTTACCTCGAACGGCTCACCGACTCTGGACCCGCGACGATCGATGACGATGCGCACCTGCGGCCGATGGGGGTCGGGTGCGTGTGTGTTCGACACGACAGCAACTTCGCCGGTGTTGAGCCTGACCAGGTTGCCGACCGGGTAGACGCCAATCAATTGCGTGAAGCGCCGAACCAGACGCGGCTGGAAGCCATGATTGTCGGCATCCTGAAGCACGGCGAGGATGCGAGCCGTTGGCGAGGTCTGTTGATAGACGCGCTTCGAGCGCATGGCGTCGTACACGTCAGCGATGCTGCAGAGCATGGTGCCGAGGTTCAGCTCAGGCCGGCGCACGCCGTCGGGATAGCCGCCGCCACCGAGCCGCAAATGATGTTCGAACGCCACGACTGGCGCCAGCGTTGGTATGTCGGGTGTATCCCTGAGAATCTTCGCGCCGTCGACCGTGTGGCGCTTCATGATCTCGTACTCCGCCGGCGTGAGGCGACCCGCCTTGTTGAGCACTTCGGGGGGCGTCTGGATCTTGCCAATGTCGTGCAGCAGGCCTGCCATGCCGAACTCGCGCAGCAGTGCGCCGTCGACGCCGAGCGCGCGCGCCTGCGCCATGGTGAGAATGGACACATTCACCATGTGCGTGAACGTGTAGTTGTTGTACTCGCGCAGCGAGGTCAGTGCCAGAAGGGCCGTGCGATTGTCGGACACTGCATGCGCGAGCCCGTCGACGATCGAGCGGGCCACCGATACGTCCGGCTGTCCCTCGGCTATCGCCGTGTCCAGCAGACCTTGCGCCTCGGTCACCGCATCGTCATACATGTGCCGGAAGGCGGATATGTCGGCGCGTTCGCGATCCGTGCGCTCGTAGACGGTGACGCGCCCCACTCGAACATGGGGCAGCGTTGGAAACGGCGCGCCGTTGCCATCGCTCGGCGCGGTGGCCACCACCTCGGAGAGCGTGGCGATCTCGCTGGGTGTCGCGCCCTTCTCGATTGTGATGCGCTCGACACCGATCTGCTTCAACCGGCGCACGAGCGACTCCAGACCGGCGCCCCGTGGCACTGGCATTTCGTCGACGATGACCTGGTCTTCGACGATGCCGATCACGAGTGCTGGCGTCACCGCGTGAAAGGCGTCGATGGCGCGAGACAGACCTTCCAGATTGCGCGCGATGATCGGGTGCCCCTTCGAATAGAGCTGGCCCGCGCGCAAAGAAGCCGTCAGGCGGCGCAGTAGCTCCTCGGCCAGTTTCGACCGTGAGTCGGGCATCAGTCGCCGTCCTTCGCTCGACGGGAAGCGCCCGCTGTCTGCAACTGCGCCGCGGCCGCCTTGCGTGCGCCCCGGGGGCCGGAGAGGGATGCCGTGGTGAGTGCGGCGATTGCCTCGGGTGTTCCGATGCGTCCCAGGGCGGTTGCGGCGGTGGCGCGCAGTTGTGCCGTCCGTCGTGGCGCCCACCACTCGCCACGTTGGAGCACCGTGACCATCGCCGGTACCGCCGCCGTGTGGCGCAGGTGGCCGAGCAACTCAATCGAGCGCTCGTAGGCCCATCCAAGTTCGCCTGCGTGATCGACGTGCTCGAGGATGTGGAGGAGCAGCGGCACCGCGCGCTCGTCGCGAGGATTGCCGACTGCCTGCATGATCGCTTCACGTGACACTGGCGAGACGGTCGTCAGTGCCTGCACCAGCATCCGGTAGGCGCGATTGGTGCCGACTCTGATCACCGCGTGCACTGCATCTTGCTGCGCCCGGGCATCGCTCGGGCTGACCAGTTCATTCAGCTCTGGTGGCGCTTCGCTGACGCCGAGCTCTCGAAGGAGATAGATCGCCGTCCTTCGGATGGCTGCGTCGGGCGACTCTTTCAACTGCTCGACGTGCTGCCGTGCGATGTGTCCGAAGCCGACAATGGTCTCCGTCAGCCGCTCGCGGATGCGTGTCCGATCCTCGATGGCCAGGGCTTCGGTCAACGGCTGCACGACGGGTTCCCCGAGCGTGACACAGACGCGCTTCACCTGTTCCAGGTGGGATTCATCGATCGTGGCGAGGTGTCCGACCAGGTGTTGAACGGTTGCGCCCGTTGGCAGGCGCTCGAGGACGGTTCGCTCCACTGCGGATGGCTCCGCGTCGCCCGGACCTCTGGTGCAGAGCGCCGCCAGCATGGTTTCGATGGCGTCGAAGTCGCCAACCATCAGGAGGTCCTTGAGCAGCGCGAGCACGGGCTGGACGAGCGATTCGCGACGCTCCGGTTCCTTCTCGATGGTGAGCAGATCCACAACCAGCGCGATGTCCAGCTTGCGCAGCTCGGAGGTGGCCACTGTGCTCACCCATGCCTCGACCTGCTCGGACGGGTCCTCCTTCAGTTGCTCGATCTGTACGGCCTGCGTCCGCGCGCGCATGAGCTCGAGCGCGTAGCTCTCCGATACATAAGACTGGTCGTCGTACTGCTTCAACAGCTTCTGAGCGACGTCGCGCCAATGCCCTTCGAAATTCGGGTCGTGTCCTGCGGCCTCTTGCGCCTGTTGCTGCGCGAGTGAGACGAGACGCTCTCGACGAGTTCCGTCCCAGACCAGCGCCTGGAACGCCTGCACCACCCGTTCGACCGGTGCGGCGAACCCGGACGCGTTCGCCGCACCCGTGTTGCGCGCCAGGAATGCGGAGATGGTTGCGTCGGTCATGCCCTCAACCATGCCTTCGACAACCGCCCCGGTTCCGGGGTCGATGCCTGCCGCCTTCTGGCGGAGCCGCTGAATCACAGACGCCAGCATCTCGGGAGACAGGCGCCCGAGTGCGGCCGACAACTCGCGCATCACCGGCTCGACGTGGTCGGGCGATCGACTCGCCACCGACTTTGCGACTCCGCCAGCCAGCTTGATCAGCGTGTCGGCGCGCGAGGCGAGGTTGGCGGCGTCCGCATTGGTCTTCTCGACCGCAGTGAACGCGTCGGTAATGGCCTCGGTCCGCGTGTCAGCCTGCAGGAACGCGCTGACGAACTCCGGCGGGATGTCGATGTCGTCGCCCTTCAGGCAATTCCCGACGACCCGTTCCCACGTGATCTCCGCACCACTCCAGCGCTCGCGCAAGGCTGCGGCATAGTCGATTTCACGGAGCTCGACGTGCGAAGCCCCGGCTTCGGCCCACAGGCGCGCGATGCCGCCGTCCGCACGAACCTCGTCTGGTGCACGCTCGATGAGCAGGAGGAGACGCCGCCACGCGGCGGCGTTGCCACCGGGCAAGACGGTGAGCTCACCAACCAGGTGTGAATGCAGCAGCGAGGCCAGGTCGCTGATGACCGCATCGGGCTTGCCGACAGGCAGACCGTCGATCAGCAGATTTCCCGGCGTGATGCCGATGCGGAGGGGACTGGTCAGCGCTGGCGGGTTGGTCAGCTGTGTGAGACGGCTGAGCGTGGTTTCAATGGTCGGATGCCCGTTTGGATACAACGTCACCGACCGGGCGGCCGCCTTGAAGACCCTGGCGACCTCCGCGAGGCGCGCAGCATCGCTGGCAAGTGCAACCTCTGCCATTCAAAAGGATTGTAGCTCAGTTTCGATATACTCCGGCCGCATGCGTACTGTCGACATCATCATGAAGAAGCGCGATGGCCACGCGCTGGAACGCGCTGAAATCGACGCGTTTGTGAGCGGCGTCACCTCCGGCACGCTGCCCGACTACCAGGCGTCCGCCCTGCTGATGGCCATCCTCATCAAGGGCATGACGCCGCAGGAAACCGCCTGGCTCACGGACGCCATGGTGCACTCTGGCATCAAGGTCGACCTGAGCGACCTGCCAGGAATCAAGGTAGACAAGCACAGCACGGGAGGTGTCGGCGACAAGACCTCGCTGGTGCTCGCACCGATTGCCGCGGCGTGCGGCGTGCCTGTGCCGATGATGTCGGGGCGCGGGCTCGGCCACACGGGCGGAACCCTGGACAAACTCGAAGCCATTCCTGGATTTCGCACGGGGCTGTCGCTCGAGGAAATGCGCGCCGCGCTCGAACGCACCGGATGCGCGATGCTTGGTCAGACGTCGCAGATCGCTCCAGCTGACAAGAAGCTCTATGCGCTTCGCGATGTCACCGGCACCGTCGAGAGCATTCCCCTCATCAGTGCGTCGATCATGAGCAAGAAGATCGCCGAAGGGATCGATGCGCTCGTGCTCGACGTGAAGACCGGCGGCGGCGCCTTCATGAAGACCGAGGCCGACTCGCGACGGCTCGCGGAAATGCTGGTGTCCATCGGCAACGCGTCCGGCGTTCGCACCGAAGCCGTCATCACGGACATGGACATGCCGCTTGGTGTCGCAGTCGGCAACGCGCTCGAAGTGATCGAGTGCCTCGACGTCCTCAAGGGACACGGATCGCCGGATCTGGTGGACTGTTCGATCGAACTGACGGTGCGGATGCTGCTGCTGGGCAAGGTTGCTTCGGACCGAGCCGATGCGGAGCGGCAGGTGCACGCAGCAATCGACTCGGGCCGCGCGCTCGATCGTTTCCGCCGCATCATCGAAGGCCAGGGTGGCGATCCCCGCGTCGTCGACGACTACAGCCGTCTACCGACGGCGCCCGCGAAACACATGGTTTCGGCATCACGGGCGGGCTATCTGACGCGCCTCGATGCGGAGCTGGTGGGTCGCGCGTCAGTTGTGCTCGGCGCTGGTCGCGACCGAGTCGACGATGCGGTAGATCCGGCGGTCGGCATCATACTGAGAGTGAAACCCGGAGCGCAGCTGTCGGCTGGCGACGCGGTTCTCGAACTGCACTACCGTGAGCAGGCGAAGCTCGACGCCGCGCTTGCGCTTCTCGGGCGCGCCGTCACGATTGGCGACGAACCCCCAGTACGTCGAGCCATCATCGTTGGTGAGGTTCGCTGATGCAGTACATCCAGCCGCTCATCGGAGCGGCCGTCATCCTGGGCCTCGGGTACCTGTGCTCGAACAACCGCCGCGCCATTAACTGGACGACCGTCGCTTGGGGCCTCAGCCTTCAGCTCGTGTTCGCGTTCCTCGTGCTGAAGACGTCCGTTGGGCAGGCCGTCTTCACGACTGTCGGCGGCTACATGACGAAGCTGCTGGGGTTCTCGAACGTGGGCGCCGCATTCGTCTTCGGTCCGCTTGGCGATGCGAACGTGTGGGGCCGGGCCATGACCGGAGCGATCGGCCCTGAGGGCGCGCAGTACGCCGTGATCTTCGCGTTCCAGGTGTTGCCGACGATTATCTTCATCGCGGCGCTCTTCGCGATCCTCTACTACTTCGGTGTCATGCAGTTCATCGTCCGGATCTTCGCCGTCGTGATGCACCGCGTGATGAAGGCGAGCGGCGCGGAATCACTCAACGTCGCGGCCAGCATCTTCATGGGTCAGACCGAGGCGCCACTTACCATCCGACCGTACCTGCCAGAGATGACGCAGTCCGAACTCATGACGGTCATGACATCAGGGATGGCGCACATTTCGGGCGGCATCATGGCGGCCTACATCGCGTTCGGCATCGAGGCGCGCCACCTGCTCACGGCCGTCATCATGACGGCCCCTGGCACGATCATGATGGCGAAGATGCTCGTGCCCGAAACCGAAGTGCCCAAGACGATGGGCTCGGTCACCTTGAAGGTGGAAAAGACCGACGTGAACGTGATCGACGCGGCCGGGCGTGGCACCAGCGAAGGGCTGCACCTCGCCTTGAACGTCGGGGCCATGCTGATCTCGTTCCTGGCGCTGATCGCGCTGCTGAATGCCATTCTCGGGCACATCCCGTGGTTCGGCGGCGGCACGCTGAGCCTGTCGCGCATCTTCGGCTGGGTCTTTGCGCCCATCGCCTGGTCGATGGGAGTGCCGTGGAAGGACGCGCCGATCATCGGCAATCTCCTTGGCACGCGCATGGCCCTCAATGAATTCGTCGCCTATTCTCAGCTCGGGCCTCTGAAGGCTGCACTCGATCCGAAGTCGTTCACGATCGCGACCTTCGCACTCTGCGGCTTCGCCAACTTCAGCTCGATCGGCATGCAGATTGGCGGTATCGGCGGGCTCGCGCCGAATCGTCGCCACGATCTTGCGCGGCTCGGTCTGCGAGCCATGTTCGCCGGCACGCTTGCCAACTTCATGACCGCGACGATCGCAGGGTTTCTCCTCTGATGGCTTACTTCCTCGACGTCAAGCAGGCCGCCGAACACATCCGCGGCCGCATCTCGAAGGTTCCCGACCTGGCGATCGTCCTCGGCTCGGGTCTCGGCGACTTTGCCGGCACCCTCGACGACGCGGTGTCCATGCCCTACAGCGAGCTGCCGCACTGGCCGGTGTCGAAAGTGGTTGGACATGAAGGCCGTCTCGTGGTCGGCAGCGTGAACGGTCGTACGATTGCCGCACTCTCGGGACGCTGCCATGTGTACGAAGGACACGACCTGAGGACCGTGACGTTCGCAGTTCGCGCCCTCGGACTGCTCGGCGTCAAGACACTGGTGCTGACCAATGCTGCAGGTGGCATCAATACCAGCTTCACGCAGGGCGCACTGATGGTGATCGACGATCACATCAACCTGATGGGCAGCAATCCTCTGGTTGGGCCAAACGACGACCGCTTCGGCGTGCGCTTCCCGGACATGTCGGAGGTCTACTCGCGCCGGCTGCGTGGCATTGCCGACGAGGCGGCACAGACGCTGGGGCTGACCCTGCCACACGGTGTCTATGTCGGGCTGCTCGGGCCGAGTTACGAGACGCCAGCCGAGATTCGTTTCCTGCGCACCATCGGGGCTGACGCGGTCGGCATGTCTACCGTGCCGGAAGCCATTGTCGCGAGCCACATGAAGATCGAGGTGCTCGGCATCTCTTGCATCACGAACATGGCTGCCGGTGTGCTGCCGCAACCGCTCGACCACGATGAAGTCATGGAGACCGCGCGCCGCGTGAAGGGTCAGTTCATCGGGTTGCTGAAGGAAGTGATCGCGCGAGCTTGACGAAAGAGCTCTAAAGCGCACGGATAACGAACGGAGGTCACGGCCTCCAACCTAAATGACTTGCCCGGTGGGACGAACGACTGATGCCTGATAGAGACCGACTCGTCGCCGCGGCACGCTCCGCGCGTGAGCACGCAGTGGCGGGCTTCTCGCACTTCAAGGTTGGTGCGGCACTCGAAACCACCGACGGCACCATCATCACCGGTTGCAACGTGGAGAACGCGACATACGGACTGACCGTGTGCGCGGAACGCGTCGCCATGTTAAAGGCACTCTCGGAAGGTCACCGGTCGTTCGTCGGGGTGGCCGTTGTTGCCGATACCTCCGACCCGACGCCGCCGTGCGGCGCGTGCCGGCAGATCCTGTGGGAATTCGCCGGCGACATCGACGTGTTTCTCGCAAATCTGACCGAGCACAAAGGAACCCACCGCATGAAGGACCTGTTGCCGCTCCCATTCGACGCGCGCTTGCTATAGTTTTCTTCTTCATGCTTCCGACCATCGCTCGAGACAACGACACCATAGTAATGATCGACCAGCGCAAGCTGCCGACGCAGGAGATCTACGTGACCTGCAGGTCGGCACCAGAGGTAGCCAAGGCCATCACGACGATGGTCATTCGAGGAGCACCAGCCATCGGCGTCGCGGCAGCGCTCGGCATCTCTCTGGGCATGCGCCGCAGCACCGCGACTGGCACCCAGAAGTTCGCGACGGACTTCTACAAGGTCTGCGAGTTGATGGCCGGCACCAGACCCACGGCGGTCAATCTATTCTGGGCAATCGACCGCATGAAACGCTCGTTCGCGGCAGGCGCGGCGGCGGGCGAGTCCACCGAACAGCTGAAGGATCGACTCGATCGGGAAGCTGACCTGATTCACGACGAAGATGTCGCGAGTTGCAGAGCCATCGGCGCGCACGGCGCCGAAGTTGTCCCGGCAGATGCGCGCATTCTGACGCACTGTAACGCGGGTGCGCTGGCCACCGCGGGATATGGAACAGCGCTTGGCGTCATTCGCGGTGCGGTCGAGGCCGGCAAGCAGGTGCACGTGTTTGCCGACGAGACCCGCCCGTTCCTGCAGGGCGCGCGGCTTACGGCATGGGAGTTGGTGCGCGACGGCATCACCACAACGGTCATCACCGACAACATGTCTGGCGCATTGATGCGGCAAGGCAAGGTGAACTTTGTCGTGGTGGGCGCCGACCGCATTGCTGCCAACGGTGACACCGCCAACAAGATTGGCACCTACACGGTGGCGGTGCTCGCTCGCGAGCATCAGGTGCCGTTCTATGTGGCAGCACCGCTGTCGACGATCGACCTCAACACACCTGACGGATCGGGTATACCAATCGAGGAGCGCAACAGCCGAGAGGTGACGCACGTTGGCGGCACCCAGGTTGCTCCCGACGGCGCCCAGATCTGGAATCCGGCGTTCGACGTCACGCCGCATCAGTTGATTGCCGGGATTATTACGGAGAAAGGTATCTTCCGCGCTCCCTACACGGAATCGCTCGCTCGTGCATTCGAGCAAGACGCGCGGCCGGCGTGACGTCACCGCTGGAGAATTGGAGAATTGGAGAATTGGAGAATTGGGGAATTGGGGAATTGGGGAATTGGGGAATTGGAGAGTTGGGGAATGGACGATGGGTAGCATTGATGACCTGGAGAATTGGACAGTGAAATTCGACTCACCAAGTCACCATTTCACGAATTCACCAATTGGCAGCTTCGGTCGGTGATGCTGATCCTCGGTATTGAAACCTCGTGCGACGAGACTTCGGCAGCCATCGTCGAAGAAACCGGCGACGCGCTGAAGCCGTGGGCGACTCGTTCGAACATCATTGCGTCGCAGGTGGACATTCATCGCGAGTGGGGTGGTGTCGTTCCCGAACTCGCGTCCCGTCAACACGTGCGCGACATCTGCGGCGTGGTCGAAAGAGCGATGGCCGACGCGAACGTGACCTGGCCTGACCTCGGTGCGGTTGCTGTCACCCAAGGGCCAGGCCTGGTCGGGTCATTGCTGGTCGGTCTCTCGTTCGCGAAAGCCGCGGCTGCGGCCGCTGGACTTCCCATCATTGGAGTCCACCATCTCGCGGGGCACATCGAGTCCGTCGTCCTCCACAACGGGGAGATACCACTACCAGCGATCATGCTCGTCGTGTCTGGCGGCCACACGAGCCTGTACCTCGTGAGGCAACCGGGCTCGTACGAGCTTCTCAGTCGCACGCGCGACGATGCAGCCGGGGAGGCGTTTGACAAGGTCGCGAGGCTGCTGGGTCTTGGCTATCCCGGCGGACCGATCATCGACAGGCTGGCCAAGCAGGGCAACGACGTCGCCATTCGCTGGCCCGGGATGCGCCTCACGCACTCCGACCGAAACGCGCCAGAGCTCAAAGGCGATCTGGATTTCAGTTTCAGCGGTTTGAAAACCGCGGTGCTTCGTCACGTGACCCTGCGGCGTGAGCAGAGCGGCGAGTTGACCGAGACCGAAGTCGCGGACATTTGCGCCAGCTTCCAGCGCGTCGTCGTGAAGGCCCTGGTCGAGCGCACGTTCACTGCCGTACAGCGATACGACGCGAAGAGCGTCGGCGTGGCGGGTGGCGTGTCAGCGAACAGCCGGTTGAGGGCCGACATCCAGGCCTACGGCGCGGCTCGCGAGATTCCAACCTTCGTTCCGAGCCTGCAGCTGTCCACCGACAATGCCGCGATGATTGCGGCGGCCGGCCTGCGACGCTTCAGAGCCGGGTTGACGTCGACGTTCGACATGAATGCCGATGCGGCGCTCCCGCTGATTCGAGAGGCTGCACCGGCATAATGTGGCCATGAGCGACCCTACTCAGGCTCCGAGCCGCACGACCAATCCGGGCGCCCACAGCGCAATCGTGTTCACCGACTACTTGTGGTTCAACACGAAGAAGCGACAAGAGTTCATTCGGATCACCGACCAGATCGGCGAAGTGGTCACCAGGTCCGGTATCAGGGACGGCATGGTGCTCGTGTCGGCCATGCACATCACCTCCGGCGTGTTCGTGAACGACTGGGAAGACGGGCTGATCGCCGACTTTCAAGTGTGGCTCGAGAAGCTTGCGCCTTCC
>JBEBGB010000519.1:0-3972 GCA_040081675.1 Vicinamibacterales bacterium | reverse complement strand
ACCGAACCGAGCGTGTTCTTGGAGACGATGCCTTCCTTCACGAACTTGCCGTCTTTCTGAAACACCTGGATGCGGTTGCTGGTGCGGTCGCAGACGTACACCATGCCGTCCTTCGCGATGTCAACGCAGGTGACGTCACGGAACTGCCGCGACGGTGTGCCGTTCGGGTCGTATGCGCCAGGATCAGCGCCCGGCTTTTCCCCGAACGCGCCCCATGCGCGCTTGAACTTGCCGGTCTCGCTGTCGAACACGGCGATTCGGCGGTTGCCCGTGTCCGCAATGAACACTTCGTTCGAGGCGGCATCCACGGCAACAGCCGACGGCTTATTCAGCCCATCGTCTCCGGTGGTCTGGCCAGGCTTGCCGATCTGCAAGATGAACGCACCGGCCTTCGAGAACTTCAGGACCTGGGCGTCAACGGGTGGAGGCGTCGCTGGCGCCGCAGCAGCTCCGCCGCGACCGCCACGTCCGTCGGATGGCGGCGCAGGCACCAGGCCGGCAGCGGTCACCCAGACGTTGCCCTTCGCATCGACGGCGATGCCACCGGGCGACTGCGGCCAGTTGTAACCCTGCCCTGGCCCGCCGAAGCTCGAGACCACCTTGCCGGTTTGATCCAACTCCACGACAAACGGGGCGGCCGTGCAGCACACGCTCGAGGTCGGCGGCGTGAGCATCATGCCCTTCTCGTTCGCTTCGAGTGAATCGCCGCCGCGGTGCGCCACCCACAGGTGATCTTGCGCATCAATCGCAACACCGGTAATCGAGCCCCACACCCAGTGATTGGGCAGCGGCATCGGCCACAGCGGGTCGACCCTGTATGCGGGAGCCGCGCCGCCTCCCTGCGCAAGCACGGTTGTTCCCAGGGTCGTCAGCGAGAGCGCGCCGGCTGCGGCAAGCGCACCGACAACGACGCTGACGCTCGAGATTCGCTTCATGCCCCCTCCTCTTTCGGAAACTGGAACGCTCGTTCAGACCCTGGTGCGCGCGTCGCGACCGACCAGTGCCATCGAGATGTGTGGTGACAGCCTGCACGGGCGTCACAGGTCCATTCGGGACACGTTCATGCAGGACGAGGCAGTATATAAAAAAGGGCGCCGACCTTGGGAGGTCAGCGCCCTTTTTTTCTACTATTTGACGACATCCAGTCTCGTTTGGCGTCAGGCCGTACCCCGTTCTGGGTAGCCGGAAGCCGAGGAGCCTGATGTCAGGCCAGAGTTATCGGCTCGTCGGGAAGACCACGCCCTGATCTTCCTTCGTCACGGCCTTCAGCCCCTTGTACGTGAACTTCTGCACGCGCTTGCCCTCGTAGGTTTCCGTCGTGTACAGATTACCCTGCGAGTCTGTCGCGATGCTGTGCACTGCGTAGAAACCTCCCGGCTGACGGCTGCCGTCGCCGAAGCTCGTGAGGATTTCGAGCGAGGCCCGGTCCATCACGTAGACCTTTTCGTTCGAACCATCGGCCAGGAACATGTACTTCTGGGCCGCGTCCTTCGAGAAGGCGATGTCCCACACCGCACCGTCGCCGAGCGTCTTCGGCTTGATGCGCTGTTCCTTGACGAACTTGCCTTCCTTGGTGAAGACCTGAATGCGGTCGTTCACGCGGTCGCAGACATACACGTTGCCGTCGTTGGACGGTTCGGCGCAGTGCACCGGGTTGCGGAACTGCTTGATGAGCGGTGCGTTCGGATCGTAGCGGCCCATGTTCGTGTCGTCCGGCTTCTCGCCGTACGCGCCCCAGTAGCGCTTGATCTTGCCGGTGTCCATGTCCATCACGGCCACGCGCTTGTTGCCGTATCCGTCGGACACGTAGGCTTCATTCGCCTTCTCGTCGAGCGAGACCTTGGCGACCTTGTTGAACGCCCACATGTCGTTGCTGCCTGCGCCGGCGTACGCGAAGCCGAACTGCTTGACGAACTTGCCGTCCTGCGTGAACTTCAGGACATGGCCGTCGTTGCCGCCGTTGCCGCCGATGAACACGTTGCCCTTCGAGTCGGGCGTGATGCCGTGGTTGGATTCCGGCCATTCATAACCCTGGCCCGGTCCGCCCCACGCGGTGACAAGCGCGCCAGTCTTGCCGTCGAACACCACCACGGGCGGCGCTGCGATGCAGCACTCGGACATGGGCGGGTTCTGCAGCGCGTACGCTTCCTTGCGGTCAAGTGTCGCGGCGCCGCGATGAATGATATAGACGCGGTCCTTGTTATCGACGCCCACACCGATGACGTTGCCGTACAGCCAGTGCCGGTTCGTCGGCTTCGGCCACATCGGATCGACTTCGAAGTACGGCGCCTGCACGCCGATCTTCCCCTGCGCGGCGGCGGCCTTTTCCATCACGCTTTGCGCCACGCCCAGCGACGCGAGCACGCCAACGAAGGCGACGCCCACGACCAGATTTTTCTTGCTCATGCCCCTCATCCTTAGCCTCCGGCTCTCCCCAAGCTCGTAAGTGGAGGGCGTCAGTATACATAACTCGCGCAACCTTGCGAACCAATCGGTGCCCAACTATCCTTGGTGACCACAGAATCAGATGTTGGGCCAGACTCTTTCCTTACGACGCTTCGTGCTCAGCTGCGTGCTGGTTGGCCTGGCCACCGTGTCAGCGATCCTGTCGGCGCATGAAATCCCCAACGACGTCACGATTCAGACCTTCGTGAAACCCGACGGTCAGCGGCTCGAGCTGCTGGTGCGGGTGCCCCTCATCGCGATCCGCGACATCATCTTTCCGCAGAAGGACCCCGACAACATCGACCTCGGCCGCTCCGACCGCCAGCTGAACGACGCGGCAATCCTCTGGCTCGGCGACGATCTCAAAGCGTATGAGGGCGACAGCGAGCTTTCGGGCCAGCAGGTGCTGGCGGTGCGCGCAACGCCGGCAGAAGACCGGTCGTTCGACACGTTCGAAACGGCGCGTGCTCTGCTTGCCGCTCCCCAGCGAGATGTCGATGTGGCGCTCAAGACCGGCTACCTGGACATCTTGTTCGGGTACCCGATCCAATCGGCCAGCTCTCGTTTTTCGCTCGAGCCGAAGTGGGCCCGCCTTGGCGTCCGGACACTCGTCACCATGCGGTTCCTCAAACCCGACGGAGGGACTCGCGCGTTCGAGCTCTACGGCACCGCGGGACGCGTGCAACTGGATCCAAGCGCGTCCCAGGTCGCGCGACGCTTCGCGACCGAGGGGTTCCGACACCTTCTGCTGGACGGCACCGACCACCTGCTCTTCCTGGTCTGCCTCGTCATTCCGTTCAGGCGCGTTCGCCCGCTCCTGGCGCTCGCAGCCTCGTTCATCGCCGCCTACACCATCACGCTCACGGCGTCTTCGTATGGGCTGGGCCCGGATTCGCTCTGGTTTCCGCCACTGATTGACACGCTCATCGGCGTCTCCATCCTGTACGTCGCGATCGAGAACATCGTGGGTGCGCGCCTCGACAGGCGCTGGCTGGTCGCCTTTGGGTTTGGCCTCGTGCACGGCTTCGGCTTCGCATTCCCGCTCACCCAGGAGCTGCAGTTTGCGGGGTCGCATCTGTTGGGCTCGGTGCTGGCATTCAACCTGGGCGTGGCCATGAGCCTGGTGTTGGTGCTCGTGTTGGTGGCACCGGCTCTTGGTCTCCTCTTCTCGCGCCTTGTGCCCGAGCGACTGGGCACGATCATCTTGTCGGGCATTCTGGCGCACGCTGGCTGGCACTGGACCGTCGAACGGTTCAATGCGTTTCGTCTGTACGACCTCACGCTCCCCGAATTCACGCCCGCATTTGCAGCAGAACTGCTGCGCTACGCCATGGCTGCGGTCGCCATTGGGGGCGTTCTCTGGCTGGTGTCGGTGTTCACGAAGAGCCGCGGCCAATCGGAAGCAACGTCGTAGCCGCCACCAAAGGCACTACCACGGAGGGCACGGAGGAAGGGCCACGGAGTTCACGGCTTCGGACTCTGTGCTACACCTCGAGGGCGGTAGGCCGTAGGCGGTGGGCGATTGGC
>JBEBGB010000518.1:0-3976 GCA_040081675.1 Vicinamibacterales bacterium | reverse complement strand
GCAACATGATTCTCGACTCCAATCAACTCGGATGGCGCGAAAGGGGAGCGCTGCGGGACTGTACCGACAGACCAGACTGGCGTCAACTCGGTCGTCGTCCGATCACTTCACGCGACGCAGATAGCCGCGCGGGTTGAGCGTCATCATGAAACGCTCGCAGCTGCGATCGGGCACGAACGCGTCGGTCTCCGCGAGAAACGCGTCAACCGCCTCCCACGGACCTGGCCCAAAGCGGCGATAGGCGGGATGGCCGTTCACGTTGGTGTCCTCCACGATCAGATAGCCGCCGACAGGAACAAAGTCGCGATACGCGCGCAGTTCCGCCAGCACGTGGTCGCGGCTGTGGTCGCTGTCGAGGATCACGAGCGCGTGTGGCTGCGGTCCGACCATATCGCGCACCTGTTGAATGATTGCCGGATCGACACTCGATCCTCGAAGGTAGCTAACGCGCGGATGAACAGGCAGACGGCCGTTCGACGGGTCTTCGATGTCGATGGTGACCACCCGGCCAGCATCAAGCAGATCGCACATGCTCGCCAAGTACAACGCGCTGCCGCCGAAGCGGGTACCCGTCTCGATCACCAGGTCGGGTCGAGTGCGCACCAGCAGTTCCTGGTACATCCACAGATCGAGCGGACATTTGAGGGTGTGGTAGCCGAACCAGGACAGGGCAGTGGTGTCCTGCAGGCCCTTCCTCCAACGGCCGTAGTACAGCTCGTGGAAGCGGTCGATGACCCACCGTTGCCACCAGGAATAGGACGGTATGTCTGGGCGCGGGGCGAAGTCGCCGGTCAACATGAAAACCTCACGCGGTTCTGCATTGTAAGCCGTGCCATGACCCGGATCAGCGTGACAGTTCGCTCTCCGCGCGTTGCAGGTTTTCTCGTGCGCGTGTGTTGGAGGGGTCGAGCCGAAGCGCTTCTCGGAAGTGGACGGCTCCCTCGCGCACCCTCCCGGACGCTGCGAGCACGACGCCGAGGAAGCCGTGCGTTGACGCGTCGGCGGCGTTGAGACCGAGTTCCGCTTCGGCCTGAACGATGGCTTCGTCGACGTTCCCACGTTCCCACGCGATCTCCGCAAGGTTGCGGTGTGCCTGCGGGGTTCGCGCGTCGAGCGCCAGCGCGCGCCCGAAACGACCGGCCGCGGCGTCGAATCGGTTCGCGCCCTTGTGCGCCATTCCGATCTTGAATTCGAGGCTCGCGCTGTCGACATCTCTTGCGATCCGCTCGTACTCGGCGATGGACTCGTTCCACCGGTCCCGAGACAGGAGTTGATCACCGAGACTCATACGGGCGCCGCGGTCGAGCGGGTCTACCTGGAGGATCGCGCGGAACTCGGTCGCGGCCTCGTCGAATCTGCCTCGCGACGCGAGAATCTTGCCCATCAGAGTCCGCGCGGGGATCCTCGAGGGGTCGGATGCGCGTGCCGCGATGAATTCGCGCAGGACTGCCTCGGCATCGTCGATCTCGCCGGTCGCATGAAGCGCGGCTCCAAGCGCGTACTTTGCCTCCGGATACTCCTGCGCGGCCAGCCGCAGTTGAGGGATGGCTTCGGCGCCCTTCCCACGCTCCAACAGGGCGGCAGCAAGCGATAGCCGCGCTCGACTGTGCGGCCGCTGCTCGATCGTGTCTCGCCACAGCGCGACCGGGTTCTGGTACAGCGCATTTCGCATCACCGTTGCAGAACCGAGCGCTGCCACGAGTCCGACTGCGACGACAACGGCCCCGACGGTCAATGGCCTCGATGCGTTCGGGTATTGGCGCCTGGCGCGCTCGAACAGCAGCCACGCGACTGCCACCAGGAGCGCCACCAACGCCATCATGGGGACGTACATGCGCCGTTCGGCGCCGACCTCACTCGAGATCGGAATCACCGTCGACGTCGGTGCCAGCATCATGAAGAACACGGCACCTGCGAATCCGACGGCAGACCAGCGCAGGCAGGCCAGCGCAGCGGCTGCTCCGAGCGCCAGGATGACGAGCGCCTGCGGCCAGACGTCCCGGACCGACAATGCACCTGGCAGCCCATAGTCGAGAACGAGCCCCCTCGGCCAGACGGCCAGGCGCAGATAGTGCCCTACGACCTGCACCTGGTTGATCAAGTACATCGGCGACGTCACCGATTCAGAGGCGCCAACAGTGGTCCGGGGTGCGCTCCAGAGGAGCGCGGCAAGAACAACCCACGATGCCGCGAGGCCCAGATACAGCCATCGCCGTCGTCGCAGCGCAACCCTGGTCGACTCCGATCCGAAGGTGGCGTCGTACAGGAGAACGATGGCCGGCGCAGCGACCATCGACGCCTTGCAGGCCATGCCCAGCACGCAGGAGAGGACCGCAACCGCCTGCCACCATGCAGCGCGCGGGCCGTCCATGGACCTGATGGCGCCGTACAGCGTGAGGAGCAGGAACAGGCCCATCATCGACTCCGTGCGCTGGGTCACGTAATCGACCGCCTCGGTCTGCATCGGGTGGGACATCCAGATCAGGGCGGCCATCAACGCAGGCACTCGAGCACCGTTCCCGAACAGCGACCCGAGACGACGGCCCGACAGCGTTCGGCGCACGATCGCGTACAGCAAGACCGCACAGATCACATGAACGCCGATGTTCCACCAGTGATATCCCTCCACGTGCAAGCCGCCCAGCGCGAAGTTGATCGCCAGTGACAGATTGACGATCGGCCGGCCGGCCATCGGTGTCTCGAGCGGCGGAGCCAGTGGACCGGGAAGCGGCCAGAGCTTCCGGATCGTCTCGTTGCCGACGATAGACGGCAGATCGTCCCAGAGAAACGGGATGCGCACGCTGTTCAGGTACAGGCCGACGCCAACCGCCACGATTGCGGCCAGCGACAGCCACGACGCGGGCGCGGTCTTGTTCCTGGAACGAGCGACCGCCGCGCGCCGCCCCGAGGTCCTCGCGTGAGCCATTGTCTCGAGACCTGTGACGCCGCGGCGCCAGAGCAGCCGCGAGCGAGGTCAGATAATACAGGGCGGCGAGCTGCGAAGGATCGGGGTGGGACGGTGTGCGCTGCGGACGCGCCCGACTGGTGTGACCCAGCCGGGCGCGAACACTGGACGATTAGAACCCGTAGCGGGCGCTGAACTGGGCGGCGCGCGGCTGACCCTGTCCTCCCGTGAACGCGGTCAGCGTCAGGAAGTCCGTCAGCCTCTGGTCAGAGGTCGGATTCGCGAAGTTCCAGTTGCTGAAGATGTTGAACACCTCGAAGGTCAGATCGACTGTCGCGCCCTTGGACGGACGTAGGCGGTAGGTGGCTCGCAGGTCGGTCTTCTGGAAGCTCGGACCGCGGGCTCCGTTGCGACCACCCTTGTTGTCCACGCAAATCGAGTTGAGCCCGACGCCACAGTAGTTGCCCGCCGGGATCATGTCGAACAGCCGGCCGTTGCGGTCCGCGTCGACGTTCGAGTTGAAGAGCGTCATCGGCAGGCCGCTCATCCAGCGATAGATGCCGCTCAGGATGAGCCCGCCGGTTTTCGGGACCTCGACGCGCCCGCTCAGCACGAAGTTCTGCTTCCGGTCGTTGTCCAGCGGGCCGAAGTTGACGTCGTCGAGGTGCGCTTCACCGAGTACCTGATAGTTGTTGATGTACAGCTGGTTCGGCTCGCTGTTTCCCCGGGCGTAGCCGGTTGAGTACGACACGCGCGCCGCCCAGCGGTTGGAGAAGCGCTTCTCGACCGACAGGTTCAACCCATCGAAATCCGACGTGCCGATGTTCTGCCGGGTGATCACGGGGTTCACGAAGGGAGAGATCGCCAACTTCGCCGCCAGGCCGTACAGGTCGGTGTAGGTGATCGGGCCGGTGCGGGTGGTGTTGGCTCGCGTCGCGGGATTCACGTCGAACTCCACGAGCTGGTCGCGGTTCCAGCTGTGCACGTAATCGACGGTGAGGGCCATCTGCGCTACCAGCTGACGCTCGTAGCCAGCGGTCACCTGGTGCAGGTTCGGCACGACCCGATCCG
>JBEBGB010000069.1:0-14484 GCA_040081675.1 Vicinamibacterales bacterium | reverse complement strand
GTACGGAATGAACTCGGCATGCACCACGACCAGGTCGTAACGTCGAGCCGAGAGCACTGCTCGAAGGCGTCGGAGCGCGGCCTTCCCGAAACGCCACCACTGTTTTTGTCCACCACGAAGGACGGCGGCCGTGTAGCGCTCGTCAAAGAAAGTGGACACGTCGCACTCGAAGCCGTGCGCTTCAAAGTAGGACAAATACTGACTGAATCGATGACGGCAGCTCGCCGCCTGCGGCGTGTGTCTGGGAAGAATGAGGACGCGAAGCTTCACAGGACGCCCCAGCGGCTGGCCCAGAGCGAGCGGTAGGCACCAAGAGTGTCGCGCGCGCCTGTGGATGAGAGGCCAATCACACAGGCTGTAAGTCGTACGACCGGCTCGATCACTAAGGTCAAGAATACCACCGCCAGCGCCGCAGGTCTCGTGAAGTGTTTACGCACGTAATGGAGACGGCTTCGCAGCGAGTAGAACAACCGCGTGCTCTTGATCTGTTCCGAGGTACCTCCTCCCCGGTGAAGGGCCCGTGCCGCGGTGAGATAGAAGGAATGCCAGCCGGCTTGACGCGCGCGCAACGAGAAGTCGAGGTCTTCGAAGTACACAAAGAACTGCTCGTCGAATCCGTTCACGATCTTGAACACCTCACGCCGGACAAGAAAGAAGGCGCCAATGACATGGTCGACCTCTCGCGACTCGCTGTGATCCCAGTCATTCATTCTGTAACTGGCAAACATCGACGGCATCATCTGATCCAACCCCAGTGCGGCGACGACCAGGGTTGCGAGCGTCGGGAACCGTGCACAACTCCGACTCACGCGGCCCTGCATGTCCACCAACTGGATGCCAACGATGCCAGTCGATGCCTGCGCAGGATCCTCGAGCCACGAAACGGCTGTCGGAATAGACTCGGATTCGAGCACCGTGTCTGGGTTCAGGAACAACAGGAAGTCCGTTTCAATGCTTCGGGCCGCCTGATTACACGCCACGGCAAACCCAAGGTTTCCTCCGTTCTTCACGACACGCATCGGCAACCCTGGTGGGCAGGTAAGCCGTTCGATAGAGCCGTCGGTCGAGCCATTGTCGACAATGACCACTGAGTCGAGTCTGACGGCGTCCCACCGTGCGTCGGCAATGGATGTCACGCACTGCTGGAGTTGATCGCCCGCGTTCCAGTTGACGATCGCAATGCCAACCGAACGGCGCAACGGCTCCTTCATTCGTCCGTATTATCCCGCAGGCGAATGATTACGTTTCGCGGTCGCGGTGCCGGTTCCTCATGAAGTCGTAAAGCTCCGCATCTGGCTTTCAATATCTGTGCCTGCGGGCGCTTGCGCGCGCCGCACCTGTTATTTGACCATCGGCACGAAGGAAGGTTTAACCGAGCCCGTGACCGAGTAGCGGGCCGAGGCCCTCGCTGGGCCGGCCAGCCTCCGCCAAGGCTACGGCGGCCCGCCGAAGCGTTCGCGCAGGCGGGAGGCCCGCTAGAATGTCCGCTGCATGAACGACCAGCGCGACCGATACCTGACCGGCAGCTATTCATCAAAGGACCGGGCCTACTTCCGCAACGCAAGACTCGATTATGTGGACGCACTGCCGGCCAACCCAGACGCGTCGATCCTCGAGCTCGGTTGTGGAAATGGTGCGACCGGAGTGGCGGCGCAGCGAGCAGGCAAGTGTTCGCGCTATGTCGGCATCGAGATGTTCGAACCCGAGGCGCTGCAGGCGGCAAAGGTCCTGACGACGGTGCATATCGGCAATGCCGAAACCCTGGAGCTGCCCTACGAGGAGGCCACCTTCGATGCGCTCATCATGAGTGAGGTTCTCGAACATCTGATCGAACCTGACGTCGTGCTCGCGCGGCTGGTTCGACTGGTGAAGCCCGCGGGACTGGTGTACGCCAGCTCGCCGAACATTGCGCACTGGAGACCCATCTGGGACTTGATTCAAGGTCGTTTCGAGTACCAGCAACAAGGACTCATGGACCGGACACACCTGCGCTGGTTCACGCCCGCATCCTATAGACGCATGTTCGAGCATGCTGGCGTGGAGGTCGATTCGCTCCGCCCCTATGTGTCGGTGTCCAGACCGAAAGCACTCCTGTTCGGGCTGCTCGGGCCAGGTTACACGCACCTCTCCTGCTCACAGATGAACGTGCACGGCCACCGCGTCAGATAGCCCACGCCCCACGATCACAGGGGAGGATGCCCGCGCTCGTCGAGTAACCGGTGGAGCGTCTCCTGATCGGCGCGATGAGCGAGTTTGCCTCCAACAAGCGAGCGCTTCAGGAACGGGAACCCGACGCGCAGCAGCGAAGCGGCGCGCACTAGCGAGGGATCGCCGGCGTCGAATCTGGGCTCGAACCACAAGGCGCCGACCGTCATCATGTGCGACGCGACGCGAGCCAGGCGCGACTCCTGCCAGTTCACGACGTCCTGGAAACGGTTGAAGGCCGTGCGAGCGAGCAGCACCGTGCGAAGTCCGCGGACCAGATCTGGCGTGACGTCTCTCACAAACAGCGCGTAGGACTGCACGTGATTCTCGAACGCAGACCACGCGGTGAAACCAGTGACTTGCCACGGCGCGGTGCGCAGCACACTGTCGATGTCGCCGAACGGACCCAACACGGAGTCGTTCGTCAGGAACACGTCCGCGCCTGGCGACAACCTCGCCACCTCACGCATCGCGAGGCTGTAGGCCGAGAAGTCGAACCCGCTGGTCCCCTTCCAGATCGCCGCATCGCAGACATCGAGTATCTCTGGTGGAACCATCGCGGGTTCAGGCGTTGCACACACGACGAACAGTCCGCCCTGTAAGGTGCGCAGCCGGGACAGGGTATGGCGATGGCCGCTGGACAACCGTCCGTCCGGCAGGTACAGGAAGTACACGTTCCAGCGGTCACGCCTCTCCAGCCGACGCAGCACCTGATTTGGGGGGGCGGCTCGCAAACCAGTGGTCACGGTTTTGAGCCTGGCCAGGCGCGCCGCGGGCGCCGGAATCGACCTTGTGAACGACCAGTTATGGATCAGGCCTGCCAGCGAGTCGTCGTCGACCACGGGTGCAACGGGAGATTCGCTCACCCGAATGACTCTCGTTTCGCGGAGGTCAGGACCGCGAGAGCGCGCCTCGCGCTGTCGAACATCGACGGGCTGAGCAAGACGACGGCGGCCACAGCAAGCAGCCAGGCGCTTCCCACGGCAATGATCGTTTGTAGGACACCATCAGGCACCGGCAGCCAACCTCGCCACATCCACACCACCGCCGCGGCGGCCAGAGCCGGCAGGATCACATCGCGAAGCAACCAGTGACGGCCTGTCGCAGGACCCAGACGACGGTGCGTCACAAGGAGGCCGACGACGACGTAACAGATGTTGATCGCGGGCCAGACAGCAGCCACGCCGATCGCTCCGAAACGATCGGCCAGCAACCACACGACTGGAAACGCCACGACGCAGAGTCCGGCGTTGATGGCAACCGCCACACCAGTCCAGTTGCGGGCCTGCAGAAGAGCGAGCGTGATCGACCCGAGGCCGTTCAACGCCATGCCGCCGATCAGCAATACGGCAATCGGTGCGGCGAGGCCCGCGGCAACGGCGTCGCTGGTCCAGGCGAGCAGCAGCGGCCGGGCGAATGCCGAGACCGCCGCGGCGGCTGGAATCGTCGCGGCGACCATCAGCGCCCAGTCGCGCTGATACGCCCGTCGCAGTTCGGCCATGTCGCCGAGAGCCGCGAGCGACGCGAGGCGGGGAAAGACGGAGGTATAGACGGGCAGGTTGAAGGTGTACAGCAGGGCGTTGGCGAGCGTGGCCCCGAGCATATAGGACCCGAAGGTCTCGAGTGGCAGGAGGCGGCTCGCAACCACACGGTCGATCTGCGACAGGATGAGCGCCGTCGCAGTCACGCCGAACATCCCCGCAGCGACGCGCCACAAGCCGGAAACAGACGAGGGTCGCACGATCGGCTGGTGGCTGTCTCGCGGCAGGCACCGCCAGGTGAACACCGCGAGGAGGCAGACCTGACCGACTGCCATCACCGCCTGCCACAGGAAGAGCGCCACCGGCGTTGTTGACACGCGTGTCAGCACGACATAGGCACCGATGGCGGTCGCCGTCGCGACGCCAATGCGAATGCTGTTGAACAGTCCGTGGCGCTGCAGGCCGAGCAACGCCCCCTGATAGAACGACAGTGGCCACTGCACCGCGATCAGGAGCCCCATTGCCTGGACTGAATGTCTGACCATGTCGCCAGAGAGCCGGTCGTGCCGAAGCCACGTTCCTGCGAATGGAGACAGGAGCAGGACGACGAGTCCGAGGATCACGCCGAGTGCGGCGTAGCCGACTTCGAGCGTCCGCACCATGTCGCGAACATCGCGGGGGGAAGTCCCCAGCGTCGTCCGCCGCGCAAGCTCGCGATTGATGGCCGCGCTGATGCCAACGTCGGCCAGCTGCATGAGCGACCACAGCGTCGCCATGACACCGATGAGCCCGTAGGCCTCGACGCCCATCTGCCGTAGATAGACCCGCACCAGGAGAAATTGAATGACGCTGGTGACGACTGCTCCAGCGCCGTTGGCGATCAAGTTGACTCGAAAGGGACGAGGCCCTGCGAACGGAGACACCAGCGGCGTGTCCCCGTCTCCGGATCCGGAGCCAGTCATCTGGCTCGATGTTGGCTGCGCATGTGTGACCACGGTTGGCCGGCACGGTCTCTCGCGGACAGCACGGGGTCTCCATCGAGCGGCCAGGCTATGGCCAGGTCGGGATCATTCCAGGCAATACACCGTTCGTGTTCGGGCGAATAGTAGTCCGTGGTCTTGTAGAGGATCTCGGCGACATCCGACAGAGTCAGAAATCCATGCGCCATGCCTGGGGGAATCCAGAGTTGCCGCCGGTTCTCGGCACTGAGGTGTTCGGCCACCCAGCGGCCGAAGGTCGGCGAGTTCTCGCGGATATCGACGACGACATCGAACACCGCACCTGCGATAACCCGAATGAGTTTGCCCTGGGCTTTGGGTTCAATCTGGTAATGCAGGCCACGCAAGACGTTCCTTGCGCTCTTCGAATGATTGTCCTGAACTATTGCAACCTGAAGTCCTGTAGCGGCGCGAAACGCATGCTCGTTATAGGCCTCGAAGAAGAATCCCCTGTCGTCACCAAATACTTTGGGTTCGATCATCAGCACATCGGCGATGGCGGTTGTACTCACCTGCATCAGAACACTCTCTCATTGAGCAGGCGCACCAGATACTGGCCATAGGCATTCTTCGCCATCGGCTGCGCCAGTTCCGCCAGTTGTGCCGCGTCGATCCAGCGTTTACGGTAGGCGATTTCCTCCGGGCACGACACCTTGAGGCCCTGTCGTTTCTCGATGGTGGCAATGAACTGGCTCGCGTCGAGCAGGCTTTCATGGGTGCCGGTATCCAGCCATGCGTGGCCGCGTCCCATCACCACGACGCTCAGTAATCCGCGCTCGAGGTACGCGCGGTTGACATCAGTGATTTCCAGTTCCCCGCGCGTCGAGGGTTTCAGATCCCGCGCGAAATCAAGCACCTGGTTATCGTAGAAATACAGCCCCGTCACCGCGTAGCTCGATTTCGGCGCCGAAGGCTTTTCTTCCAGGCTTATGGCCTTGCCCGCCCCGTCGAACTCCACCACGCCGTAGCGCTCCGGGTCCTGAACATGATGGGCAAACACCGTGGCGCCCTGCGTCTGGCTATCCGCATGCGCGAGGTCATGAGCAAACTCGTGACCATAGAAAATGTTGTCACCGAGCACCAGGGCACTGTCGCCGCCACCGACAAAGTTCCTGCCGATGATGAACGCCTGCGCAAGACCTCCGGGGCTTGGCTGCACGGCGTACTGCAGATTCAGGCCCCACTTGCTGCCATCACCCAGCAGTTGCTCGAAACGCGGCGTGTCCTGCGGCGTGGAAATGACAAGGATGTCCTGGATACCGGCCAGCATCAGCGTGCTGAGCGGGTAGTAGATCATGGGCTTGTCGTGGATCGGCAGGAGTTGTTTGGAAACCGCCAGCGTCACGGGGTACAGGCGCGTGCCGGATCCGCCGGCCAGGATGATGCCTTTGCGGGTGCTCATAAGGTTTGCAATGTTGCCTGATGAATGTTCTCAACGCCGGACCGCCGTAATGGCAGTGCCGCGCCGAAGGTGCGACACCAACGAGTACACGCCGCTAGTCGGGGCCTGTCACAAATTCCCACTGCACGCGCAACCTTGCCGGCGACGCGAGTTCGAGACCACTGCGCGCATCGAGCACGACACCCGTGGACCCGTCACGAATCGTCAGATACTGCGGGCTGCTCAGGGCGGTCACGGCACCTGAGAGAATTCGTCGGCCGTCAGCGGCGATCTCCACGACCGGATTCGCGTCGGTCCCCTCGCGCTCGACTGACACCTTCAGGAAACGCGACGTCGGTTGGACGACGACCAACGCACGGCGGCCATGCATGAAGAACTCGCCGTGGCCGGGCTCATCGACGGTCCCATCCACTCCCATCGCGTAGTACTGGTGAAAGCGTGCAGCTCGCAGCGCGGGCATGAAGCTGCGCCAGCCTACCACCGCAACACCAGTCGCGCACAGGAGCGCGATAGCCATCGGCGCACGGCGCCAACGGTCCAGCGCCAGCAACGGGGCGGGCCACGTCGGAGCGACCTGCTGCGTCAAGAAAAACGCGCAGGTCCAGAACACCGTGATGACCGCAACATTCTGACCGGGCATGCCGATGAGCGACACCAGCGCCACGGCGAGGACCACGCCCTTGGCGATGCGGGCAGCGCGCGGATCGCGTGGAGGCGACCAGAGCAGCCACGCGGCGCATAGCATCCACACGGCCCATCCAATGCTGCCGAACAGGCCGAGTTCAGTGACCTGGTGACGGAACCAGTTCTGCGCATTGTCCGCGTCGAGCGGACGGTGCCCGAGCAGCACCGAATAGGGATCGACGAAACTGTGGAAGCTGCCGATTCCAATGCCAAACCACGGCGAGTCCTGGAGCATGCGCCAGGCCGTGCGGCCGTAGAAGTACGGGTCCCAGCGCTCGGTCAGCAGCGTGGTGACCGGAGTTGTCGTCCAGCCGCTCAACATCGGCGCCCATCGACGGATGGGTGAAGTGGACACCGGCGCTACGACCACAAGGACGGCGACGATCCCGACAGCCGCAGCGAGGAGGACAGCGGTCCGGCGACGGTTGGGAGCGTGTGCGCCCAGTTCAGCGACGGCGATCGTGAGGAGGCCAAATATCGCAGTGACCAGCGCACCACGCGACCCGGAAATCCACATCCCGTACCACGACAGCGCCAGCACACCAATGCCCAGCGGCTGTCCCCAGCGGCTATGCATACGCGCGCAGAGCACGTATACAACAGGCGCCCAGAGTGTCATGCAGGCCCCGAATGGATTCGCGTCCATCAAGCCACCGGCCGCGCGTCCAAGCAGCACGTGCACGCCGCCGCTGGCAAACGCAATATCGACGTTGGCCTGGTAAATGCCGAACGCGAGCGTCATGAGCCAACTCACGGTAAATGGAACCGCGACCAACCGCGTGAACGCTTCGGGCTTTTCGGCACATTCGCGGCACAGCCAGTCGAACCAGAGGATGCCGAGCATGTGATTCAGCGCCACGGCTGCAGCCCAGCTCGCCGCCACCCACACGGCGCCCGCAAAGCGCGGGTCGGCGTGCATGAGAGCCAGAGAGAAATTCGCTTCGCGGAACGCCACCACTGGCCAGGTCAGCGCCGCAATCAACGCCCAGGTGACGAGTGGCCAACGTAGCGGGGCGGGAATTGCCCACGGACGTCGCCAGGACCGCACTCCCACAAGAGCCGCCAGCGCAGCCAGCCACACGAACGCTTCCGGAGCGTAGAAGAAACCGAAGCCGAGTTTGATGAGCGCGGGCGTAACGAGCGCGGCGCCGAGCACGATGCCTGCCGCCGCAAGCGTCGACCACCACGAGACGACCGCAACCAGCACGAACGCCACCAACATGGTGAAACGAATCTCGGGCACCATGAACATGCGACCCGCGAAGAGCGCGGCCGCAGCCGAGATCAACACGATCTGGCGGCTATATGTGAACACGTGTGTTGGCAAGGCTCATCGGTCTCCGCTCGTTTGGAGAAGCGGCTGGCCCGAAGCGGATGGCGACGGTGTGCCGGCGGACAGGGGAGTGTAGGTGCGCACCAGGCGCTGAAGGATCGCGGTCACGGTCACATCGTCTGCACAGAGTGCCGCGGCCTCCAACTGATGAAGGTCCAGCTGGAAGGTCGAGTCGTCCTGTGACGTCGTCGCGACGATGCGCTGGAGTTTCTCCACGCCGGCTGATTCAGCGGTCTCGTCGCTGCCCACCAGTTCTTCGAACAGCTTCTCGCCCGGGCGCAGTCCGGTGAAGACCACTGGGATCTCTTCGTCGGGAATGAAGCCGGACAGGCGAATGATGTTGCGCGCCATGTCCGCAATGTTCACCTGCTCACCCATCTCGAGCATGTAGATCGCACCGCTTGCCCCGAGTGTGGCGGCATGGAGGACCAGCTGCACCGCCTCGGGGATGAGCATGAAGAACCGACGCATCTCCGGGTGTGTCACCGTTACCGGACCGCCACGCTTGATCTGGTCCATGAACAACGGCACAACGCTGCCATTGCTGTTCAGGACGTTGCCGAAGCGAACAGCGACGAACGAGGTGTCGCTACGCGTGCCCATGTATTGCATGAGGCGCTCCGCCACCCGCTTGGTCGCGCCCATGACACTCATCGGGTTGACGGCCTTGTCAGTCGAAATCAGCACGAAGCGTTCGACCTTGTGGCGGTCGGCGGCTTCGGCCACGATGCGGGTGCCGAGCACGTTGTTCTTCACGGCTTCGCAGCGGTTCGCTTCCATCAGGGGCACATGCTTGTGAGCCGCAGCGTGAAAGATGATGTCCGGTGTGAAACGCCGCATGACACCGTCGATGCGTTCCGGATCACTCACGCTTCCAACGACCACGTCCAGCGGCACACTGCGCCACCGCTGACGAATCTCGCCGTCAACGGCAAACAGTCCGTTCTCGTACTGGTCCAGCATGACGAGCCGGGCGGGGCCGAACGACGCCACCTGTCGGCACAGTTCCGAGCCTATCGAACCACCGGCGCCCGTGACGAGCACACGCTTACCGGCAATCAGTGCAAGCACGCGCTCGGTCGGCAGCGCGACGGGAGACCGCGCCAGGAGATCCTCGGCCGACAGCGTTCGGATCTGATTGACCGCAACCCTCCCTTTGAGCACGTCGCTCAGGTTCGGCAACATCTTGATGGGCAGCTTGTGATGCTCGAGCGAGCGCACAACCTGCCGTAGCACCGCGGCCCCTGCGGTCGGCACGGCGATGATCACCTCGTCCGGGCGGTGGATTGAGATGATCTCCTCGAGGGCCGCTCTCGTGCCGAGCACGCGCACGCCATGGATACGCC
Organism: Vicinamibacterales bacterium; assembly: GCA_040081675.1. Taxonomy (GTDB): domain Bacteria; phylum Acidobacteriota; class Vicinamibacteria; order Vicinamibacterales; family CAVVIG01; genus CAVVIG01. Next base: position 5,035 of record JBEBGB010000069.1, on the reverse strand, counting down.
GTCCTACTTTCGCCGGGTCGTCGTCCACGAAGCCGATCGGCTGGTAGTGGTAGAACGGGTTGTTCTTCATGTCGCGGACGATCAACTCGCCCGCGTCGCCGGCACCGACGATGAGGACGCGGCTTCCGCGCGTCGGCCACCTCAAGTCGCGAACGATGCGTCGAACGAGGCGGACGGCCGTGAGGCTGAACACCAGGACGAGCGCGTCGATCAGGTACACCGAGCGTGGATACGCGCGTATGCCGAGCCCGAAACGGACCACCCCGACGAAGACCACCGAGCTTGCGCCTGTTGCCGCCAGAATGTTCAGCAGATCCCAGAGACCGGTGTACCGCCAGAGTCCCTGAAACAGCCGAAAGGGCATGAACGTGGCGAGGCGGATGAGCACCAGCCACGGCAGCATGCTGACGAAGTACCCCCAATACAGGTCGGGAATGTTGCCGTCGAACCGCAGCCAGAACGCGAGGTAGTTCGCAGCGACGACCAGAGACAGGTGTAGCGCAACGACGAGAGGACGGCGCAGCCGCGTCAGGGTGGAGATCACGTCAGGCCCCGAGTGCCCGCGTTGACGCGCGACAGACGATGTCGACCTTCTCGACTCACTCGACGGGTCTCGGCATGTGTGCGGCTGGCACGCCGATCACTACGGCTCCTGGTTGTGGGTCACGCACGGAGAGTCTCGTGCAGTTGTCGTCAAGTGCCCACAATAATAACCTCGCGGCTGCCGGTCCCCTATGATTTCGATGCACGAGCCCACCGCTCACGCCACGCCTGGAACATCAAGACAGTCCAGAGCCGATGGTGCCAGTCGCGGCGTCCATCCAGATGCTGCTGCCAGACCTGGCGAATCGGGGCGGGATTGAGCAACCCACCATTGGTCAGCGCGGCGGGTGCAAGCAGATGTTCGGCCCACTCGCGGAGTTCGTGACGCAGCCAGCGTCCGATCGGAATCCCGAAGCCAGACTTGGGCCGCTCGATCAGATGAGCGGGCACGTGCTTGTACAGCACCTGCCGCAGCAGCCACTTCGATACGCCGTGACGGCTTCGCATGTCGGCCGGTACACGCCAGGCCCATTCGACGATGCGGTGGTCGAGAAGGGGCACGCGGGCTTCGAGACTTACCGCCATGCTGGCGCGGTCCACCTTCGCCAGGATGTCCTCGGGTAGATACGTCAACTGATCGAGGAGCATCACCGACTCAGTGACACCCAGCCGACCGTCGCTCGTGTAGGCCGGCATCGGCTCGCCGCCGTGGGCGAGCAGGATGCGGGGATCAGGCCATTGCGATACGAGCTGCAAGTACGCCTTGTCTGGATTTTCGGATTCGACCACACGCGAGAGCTTGTGGAGCTTGTCGCCAGGCAGTGCAATCCGTCGTCCTCGCCCGATCATGGGCGCAGCCATCGCGTAGGCCCTGTCCCACGCCGATTCGGGCAAAGCCCGAATCGCCTGAGCGGCGAAGCGCCTCGCGGCGAACGGCAAATGCCCCGTGCGGCGCCAGATGCGCTCGAGCCACATGTGGCGGTTGTAGCCGCCGAACACCTCGTCTCCTCCGTCGCCGGACAAGGCAACCGTGACGTGCTGGCGCGCGAGCCGCGACAGCAGGAAGGTTGGCACCTGAGACGAGTCGGCAAACGGCTCGTCATAGATGCTCGGCAAATCAGGGATGACGGCCTGTGCCTGGGCGGGGTGGACGTACAGCTCGGTGTGTTCAGTGCCCAGATGCGCCGCCACGGCGTTGGCGAACGGCGCTTCGTTGTACCCGGCCTCGGGAAAACCGAGGCTGAAGGTGCGCACTGGACGTGACGAGTGCGCCTGCATGATGGACACGACGGCCGACGAGTCCACGCCGCCGGAGAGAAACGCCCCAAGCGGCACATCGGCAACCATGCGTCGCGATACCGCATCGCCGAGCAGCGTCGACAGCGCGGCGACGGCTTCCCTGTCGCCCATGCGGTGAGGGTTTTCGGCACCGGCATAGGCAGCGTCTTTTGCGCTCCAGTAGCGGTGCGCTCGCGGCTCCTCGCCAAAACGGCACGTGACGTAGCACCCGGGTTCCACCTTGCGCGCCGACCGGTAGATGGACAACGGCGCCGGGATGTAGCCGAGTTGAAAGTAGACCTGCAGCGCAGATTCGTCGAGCGTGCGGTCGAAGTCTTCGTGCGCGCAGAGCGCCTTCAACTCCGATCCCCACAGCAGCCCCTTGGGACTCTGTGCGTAGTAGACAGGCTTCTTGCCGAGTCTGTCGCGGACCAGCGTCAGCAGACGCTCCTGCCGATCCCAGAGCGCGATGGCGAACATGCCAACCAGTCGCCGAAGCGTGTCGTCGACGCCCCACCGCGCGAAGCCTTCGAGCATCACTTCGGTGTCGGACGACCCGCGCCATGCCACGCCGGACAGTTCGGCGCGCAACTCGCGGTGGTTGTAGATCTCGCCGTTGAAGGTGATGACGAAGCGACCGTTCGCAGACACCATCGGTTGGTGCCCTGCCGGTGACAGGTCGATGATCGACAAGCGACGAAAGCCAAAGGCGAGACCCGTGTCGTCCTCAACGAGGACACCCTGGTCGTCTGGCCCGCGGTGCGCCAGAGAGTTGGCCATGCGCGTCACTGACGCCACCGACCGATCGTGAGTGCTGCCTGTCCAGGCCCAGGCGCCGGTCAGCCCGCACATGTCAAACCGCCGGACTCTCGGAGGTTCTCATGCCCTGTAGTCCGCAACGATTCCACGAACCGCCGCAATGACCCGGTCGGCCTCGGCAGCCGTCATCGACGGAAAGAGCGGGAGCGACACAAACTCATCGTAGACCCGCTCGGTGATCGGGAGATCACCGCGACGGCATCCGAAGGTGTCCCGATAGAACGGGTGCAGGTGCACCGGGATGAAATGCACGGACGCGCCGATGCCACGATTCGCAAGCTCGGCGACGAAGCCCGCACGATCGATGCGAAGCCGGCCGGTCCGCACACGAATCGGATAGAGATGCCAGGCGTGACGGACGCCGGGCCGAACGATCGGAGTAATCACTTCCGGGAGATCCCCGAACGCGGTCGTGTAGCGGGTTGCGAGCTGCGCGCGCTGCGCCACGAATGCCTCCAGCTTCGCCAGCTGGTGCAGGCCAATCGAGGCCTGAATGTCCGTCATGTTGTACTTGTAGCCGGGCTCCAGCACTTCGTAGTACCAGGACCCTTCCTTCGCATAGCGCTTCCACGCGTCGGCGGAAATGCCGTGGAGAGCGAGGACTCGTATGCGTTCAGCAGCGGACGGGTCGTTCGTCGTCAGCATTCCGCCTTCGCCCGTCGTCAGATTCTTGGTCGCATAGAAACTGAACGACGTGAAGGCGCTGATGTTCCCGACAGGTACGTCGTCGAGTTTCGCACCAGCCGCGTGAGCCGCATCCTCGATCACGGTGATGCCGTGTTCCCTCGCGACCTCGTTGATGCGACGCATGTCGCAGACCTGCCCGCCGTGATGCACGGGAATCACGGCCTTGGTGCGAGGCGTGATCCGCTGCTCGAACGACGCCGGGTCGAGTGTGTAGCTCGCCTCGTCGATCTCGGCAAACACGGGCGTCGCGCGACGATGCACGACGACGTTGGCGGTGGCACAGAAGGTCAGCGACGGCAGGATGACCTCGTCGCCTTCGGTCACACCCGCCGCCAGCAGCGCGAGGTGCAGCCCCGCTGTGCAGGAATTGAGGGCCACCGAGTGGGATGCACCCGTGTAGGCGCCAAACGCCCGTTCGAATGCGTGGGTTTTGGGGCCGGTCGTCAACCACACCGACCGTAAGGTATCGACGACTTCAGCGATCTCCTCTTCACCAATGGAAGGACGGCAGAACGGGAGGAAGTCCTCGGAAGTACTCATATTTGTCGAACGACAGCTCATGCGTCGCGGGACGTACGCAATCTCAGCATGACTGCAACCGTTGAAAACATTGTACCTTAGCGTTCAATTCTGACGAGCTGGAGGGTGTGGCGAGCTGCGGGGTTCCGTTCGCGGCCTTCGATGCCATGCGGCAGGATGCGCAGGCGGCACCGACGTCTAGAGACGGAAGATGTGCGCTCCGCTAAGGCCCTTCAAGGCATTGCGCGTGTCGACCACCAGAGGCATGGCGGCGATGCGCGCATAGTCGAACCCCGTGTGATCGGTGGCGATGACCACGCAGTCGAACGGTGTAGCCACCGCGGTTTCAAACGGGACGGACGACAGGCTGTGACCGCCCTCATCGAACTCGGGCACCCAAGGATCGGTGTAGCTGACCTCGGCGCCGCGTCGGCTCAACAACTCGAGCACGTCGAGAGCCGGTGACTCGCGCATGTCGTTCACGTCTCGCTTGTAGGCGATCCCGAACAGATGCACTCGCGCGCCGTTGATCGGTTTCTTCACGCTATTCAATGCGTCAGCGACACGAATGACCACGTATTCCGGCATCGAACCGTTTACTTGCCCGGCAAGCTCGATGAACCGGCACTCGAAACCGCTCTGCCGCGCTTTCCACGACAGGTAGAACGGGTCGATCGGAATGCAGTGACCGCCGAGGCCCGGGCCCGGATAGAACGGCATGAAACCAAACGGCTTGGTCTTGGCCGCGTCGATCACTTCCCAGACGTCGATGTCCATCTTGCGGCTCATCAACGCGATCTCGTTCACCAGCCCGATGTTCACCGCACGGAACGTGTTCTCGAGCAGCTTCACCATTTCGGCAACACGCGTCGAACTGACGGGCACCACGCTGGACACCACGCGGCTGTAGAGGGCACACGCAACCTCGGTGCTGTCCTTGCCATGACCACCGACCACCTTGGGAATCGCCTTGGTCGTGTAGTGCGCGTTGCCTGGATCCACACGTTCGGGCGAGAAGGCGAGCAGAAAGTCCTCGCCGGCCTTGAAGCCCCTGGCTTCGAGCATTGGCTGCACGACTTCGTCGGTCGTACCCGGATAGGTCGTGGACTCGAGAATGACGAGTTGACCGCGGCGCAGCACCTTCGCGACGGCTTCAACAGCCTTGACGATGAAGGACAGGTCGGGGTCC
>JBEBGB010000517.1:0-3985 GCA_040081675.1 Vicinamibacterales bacterium | reverse complement strand
GGACATCCTGCGCCCGATACGTCACCGGCGGGCGCCAGTTTCCGATGACCTCGACATCGAAGACCTCGACCGAAAAGGTCTTGACCGCTCCGTCAGACAAGCGCACTATCCCGGCCAGGCACAGCACGGGTTGTCAGAGGAGGCGGGTATGACACACGCACCGGAAGGTATGACCCTCAGGGCAACCGCTGGTTGCGTCGCGCTGGCAACAATCGCGGCTTTGGCCCTGGTCATCTACGCGCTGGCGGTGCTGGTCGATCTTGCCCAGGTGCCGCTCCTCACGCAGGACCTGGTCCGACTGTCCTTCTAGAGCGGCAAGACGCTGCGATCGATTGTCGCCTTCGACCAGTTCCGTCACGCGGCCACCGACCGCAAGCGCCCCTGACCCTCCACGTCAGTCCCTCGACATCGACACTCGTGACGCCGCGAGGGTAGGATCGCAGCTCGCATGCGCACGACGACCCGAGTCATCCTGCCGCTGCTGGCGTGGCTCGTCTGGAGTGCGCCTTCAGCCGCGCAGTCACCACCATCGCCACTCGCGCCTGTGGTCCGGCCATCCTCGTCCGACACGGCGATGGCATCGAGCGCCCAGCAGCCCGAACTCACGCCGAGCGTCACGCGCAGCGATGACGGCCGGGTGACCGTCCGCGCCGTGCGTCTGCGCGAATCACTGGTGCTCGACGGCCGTCTCGATGAAGCGATCTACACCTCGACGCCGCCCCTTGCCGACTTCATCCAGCAGGATCCTCATGAGGGAGAGCCGGCCACGCAGCGCACCGAGGCGTGGGTCCTCTTCGACGACCGGAACGTGTACGTTGCATTCCGCTGCTGGCTGACCGAACCCGAACGGCTCGTCGCCAACGAGATGCGTCGTGACGACATCAACATCTGGTGGAACGACAATGTCGGCGTCTCGCTGGATACGTTCTTCGACCATCGCAACGGTGTCTTCTTCCAGACCAATGCTCTGGGCGGCGTGCGCGACGGCGCTGCGAGCGACGAACGCAGCATCAACTACGACTACAACACGGTGTTCGACGTGAAGAGCCGCCGGTTCGAGAACGGCTGGACCGCGGAGTTCGCCATTCCCTTCAAATCGCTGCGCTACGGCAGCGGCCGCGAGCAAACCTGGGGGCTGATTCTGCAACGCGTCGTTCGCGGTCAGAACGAACTGTCGTATCTCACCCGAATGCCCGCGTCGTACGGCGGGCAGGCGTTGTTCAAGTACTCATCGGCCGCGATGTTGACGGGTATCGAGGCTCCGCCACCGTCGGTGAACTTCGAGGTCAAGCCGTACGTCATCGCCGACGTGACGACGAGGACGCGCGTGGCGCCGCTCTTGTCGAATGCGCTCGGCCGCAATGGCGGCTTCGACGCCAAGTACGGCGTCACCAAGAGCCTGACGCTGGACGCCACGGTCAACACGGATTTTGCGCAGGTGGAGGCCGACGACCAGCAGGTGAACCTCACGCGCTTCAACTTGTTCTTTCCCGAGAAGCGCGAGTTCTTCCTCGAAGGCCAGGGCATCTTCGCCTTCAGTGGCATCAACCCCGCGGTGACGGGCAGTGGCGCGGGACCAGGCGTTCTGCCAGTCCTGTTCTTCAGTCGTGCGATCGGGCTCGACGCGGGCCAGACGGTGCCGATCGACGCCGGCGTCAGGCTGACGGGGCGCGCGGGGAAGTACACGCTCGGATTGCTCGACATCCGCACGGGCGACGCCGCGGAGGTGGGTGCCCTTGCCACGAATTTCGTCGTGATCCGCGCCAAGCGCGACATCTTGCGGCGCAGCGCGATCGGTGTGCTCGCGACGCACCGCTCGGTCGGACCCGGCGGCGGACCGGCCAACACCGTCGGCGGCGTGGATGCCACGCTGCAGTTCTTCCAGAATGTCCAGATCAACAGCTACTACGCGCGCACGACGTCCGCATCACCGAACGGCGATACGGAAAGCTACCTCGGACAGTTTCGGTACGCGGCCGACCGCTACGGTGCAGAGCTGTCGAGGCTCAAGGCCGGGCGCGACTTCGACCCGCAGACCGGCTTCATGCAGCGGCGCGATTTCGAACGCACGTATGGCCAGCTTCGCTTCAGCCCCCGGCCGACGTCGCTGCGCGGCGTCCGGAAATTGAGCTACGAGGCGAGCTGGGATCGGTTCGTCGGCCACACTGGCAGGCTTCAGACACGGCAGGTGCTCGGCACGGTCCGAGTCCAGTTCGAGAACAGCGATGAACTCAACGTGAACGAAGTTCTGAGCGAGGACGTACTCGAGCGGCCGTTCGCGATTGCGCGAACGGTCACGCTGCCGGTCGGCGACTACCGGTTCTCGGACACCCGCGCCAACTACGTGTTCGGGCCGCAGCGGCGCGTGACTGGAACCGCGACGCTCAGCCGAGGGTCTTTCTACGGCGGCGACAAGACCGAAGCCGGTTACGGCGGCCGTGTCGAGGTCACGCCGAGGATCACGCTCGAACCGCGCCTCTCGCTGAATTGGGTGCACCTGCCTCAGGGCGATTTCACGGCGCGCGTCGTCAGCAACCGCACGTCGCTCGCCGTGACGCCGCGCATGTTCGTGACCGCCCTCATCCAGTACAACTCGGGCGCGCGCACGCTGGGAACCAATGTGCGTTTCAGGTGGGAGTATCAGCCGGGGAGCGATCTCTTCGTTGTCTATAGCGACGGGCGCGATACGGAGCCCGCGGGTTTCCCGACGCTGACCGACCGCAGGGTGATCATCAAGTTCACACGCCTCGTTCGCTTCTGACAGACGGACGCCATTCTGCGCAGTGGCTGCGGGTGTACCCAAGAACGGGTATTTCGTGAACACCTTCGCCCTGACAATGTTGCGTGTCATCCCGCTGTAGAATGCGGCTCTCATTCACGCGCCGAGGTTGCCCTTCTTGAACATCCCGCGTTCGTCCATTCCGCTAGCCGTGTGTTTCGCGTTGAGCCTGTCCACCGCTTTCCCGGCCGCGGGGCAGAGTGGGTTGGCCCCCGTCGAACTCGCTCGGCCGGTACCACCTGCGGTCGTCGCGCGCGACGAGGCTGGCCACGTGATCGTGCGCGCGGTCCGGACGACCGAGAACATGCGCATCGACGGCCGCCTGGACGAGGCGATCTACCAATCGTCGCCCGCCATCAGCGATTTCATCCAGGCGGTGCCACACGAGGGCGAGCCCGCCACCGACAAGACCGAAGCCTGGATCTTCTTTGATCGGACGGCCATGTACGTCTCGGCACGGTGCTGGGACTCGTCGCCCCCGTCTGAGTGGGTGGCCAACGATCTGCGCCGCGACAGCAACCAGCTCCGCGAGAACGACAGCTTCGGTGTGCTCTTCGATACCTTTCACGACCGCCGGAACGCGTTCGTGTTCTACACCAATCCCCTGGGCGTCATCGCCGATCAGACCTTCACCGACGAAGGGAATCCCAACCGCGATTGGAATCAAGTGTGGGAGGTGCGGACGGGACGCTTCGACGGTGGATGGACGGTCGAAATGGCCATCCCGTTCAAGTCGCTTCGCTATACGTCCGGCAGCGACCAGACGTGGGGCGTGAACCTCAGACGCGGCGTGCGCCGGAAGAACGAGTGGACGCACCTGACGAAGCTGCCAGCGGCGGCTGGCGGGCAGCAGGCGTGGTTCCGCGTCTCGGGCTCGGGCACGCTCGTGGGACTCGACCTGCCGCCCGCGGCCAAGAACCTCGAGCTCAAGCCGTACGCAATCGGAGGCCTCACGACGGATCGGACCAAGAGCCCGTCGGTCGACAGCTCGACCAAGGACGTCGGCTTTGACGCGAAGTACGGCGTGAACGCCAACCTCACCGCCGACTTCACCTACAACACCGACTTCGCACAGGTCGAGATCGACGAGCAGCAGGTGAACCTCACGCGGTTCAGTCTGAACTTCCCTGAGAAGCGTGAATTCTTTCTCGAAGGGCGCGGCGTCTTCGACTTCGGACGTGGCCCGACGGGTGGTCCGGGCGGAGG
>JBEBGB010000068.1:0-14516 GCA_040081675.1 Vicinamibacterales bacterium | reverse complement strand
ACAGACTGACAAGCGTGTCGCAGGTGGAGCGTCGCTAGTCCACTCCGCTACGTTTGCCCGGCTTCGCCGGGCGGTCGTCTCGACCGGAGCGAAACTTGACTCATTCGCAACACACTCAGGCGGTCAAGACTCCTAGCCCTCCCGTGCGTCATCCGTTCTTCCAGTCATCTCGTCCGCTCGTCTTTGCGCATCGAGGTGGGTCCGCGCTCGCGCCCGAGAACACGCTGGCCGCCTTCGAGAACGCCGTGGCGTTGCATGTGGACGGTGTCGAGCTCGATGTTCGTGCGTCGAGTGACGGGCGCGTGGTGGTGCATCACGATTCGACGCTCGAGCGAACCACCACGTTGCACGGACCGGTCAACCGACGCACTGCGGCGGAGTTGGCGCATGCGCATGTGCCCGAGCTGCGCAACGTGTTGCAGGTCTGCCGCGACATGCGTGTCATCGTCGAAATCAAGGTGAACGATCCGGCATTCGGCCGCTTGGTGGTCGAAGAGCTGCGCAACGCCAGGGCTCTCGAGCGGGTGTGCGTGGGCGGCTTCGGTCGTGCCGCGTTACGCGCGGTACGGCAGGAGGAGCCGGACGTGGCGACGAGCGCCGCGCGCGAAGAGGTGCGGCTCGCGCTATACCGGACGTGGCTGCGCTGGCCGGTGAGCGATCCGCCCTACGACGGCTATCAGATTCCCGAATACGCCGGTCGAACCCGAGTCACCTCGTCACGGTTCATTCACGATGCACATCGTGCGGGACTGGGTGTGCAGGTGTGGACAGTGGATGACGAAGCCGACGCACGACGTCTGATTGCGTGGGGCGTGGACGCCCTCATTACTGACCGACCAGATCTGATGGTGCCTCTCGTGCGCGACTTGGGAGCCGGGAGCCCGGAGCCCGGAGCCTGAAGCCAGTCAAAGGCTCGAACACGGAGGCCACGGACAAACGAACAGAGAGCACGGTCATCTGTCTTGCCTTGCTCGAGTCGACGACTTGGAATCGCGTCCAGAATCTCTAACACAGAGAACACGGAGCTTCGAACCGAGGCCACGGTGCATCACAATTTGAGGTGTTCTGTGACCTCTGTTCGCACTCCGTGCTCTCCGTGTTAGAGCTTTTGACCAGCGGCTTTTGCGAGCATGCGTTTCGCGGTCCTGAACACGGCGTCCATCATTGGCGCTGTCAGACGACCGGTATTCGTGTTCTGCCGACTCGGGTGATAGCAGCCAAGCAGGGCGTGTCCATTCGGCAGCCTGGCGACCGACCCGTGCGCGAACTCCGGCTTGGGACGCACTGCATGTCCGCCGAGTCTCACGAGTTGCAAGTAGGCATCGAAGCCGATCCGTCCCAGCGCGACCACGATCTGAACGTGGGGGAGTGCCGCGATCTCGGCCTGAAGGTGCGGCAGGCAGCGAGCGACCTCCTCGGGCGTCGGCTTGTTGTCCGGCGGTGCGCACCGCACGGCGGCCGCGATGTAGGCGTCTCGAAGCGCCAGACCATCGTCCACATGTTGCGAGGTCGGGATGTTGGCGAAGCCGTTCCTGTGTAAAGACGCCATCAGAAAGTCGCCCGAACCTCCGACGCCGTCACCGGTGAACACCCGTCCCGTTCGATTGGCGCCGTGGGCAGCCGGCGCGAGTCCGACGATGAGAAGCCGGCCCTCGGGATCGCCGAAACCAGCCACAGGACGCCCCCAGTAGATGTCGTCCCGGAAGGCTCGGCGTTTCTCTCGCGCTATGCGCTGGCAGTAGGTCCGCAGCCTCGGACATCGATCGCAGGTGATGATGTCGTTGCGGACGACGTCGAGCCTCGTCATGGCGCGTCTGGGTGAGAAGGAAGGGCTGACGGCGACACAAAAGCGAAGGCCGCTCGAATTGGCGGCAAGATGGTGCCTGTGTTCATCTTCGCGGTCGTCCGTGGTTAGAATATGGAGTTGGCCCAGAGACTGTGAGTCGGTCTACCGGCTCGTCCGAGGAGCTTGGAGTTCCTGTGAGAAATATTGCACCTAAGGATGCCGCGGAGCTAGACGCCGTTGAGCGGCGTGAATGGCTCGATTCCCTCGATTATGTGCTGCAGAGCGGCGGCCCCGTCAAAGTCCAGCGCTTGCTTCGCGACCTATCCCTGCACGCGACCGACAACGGCGTCAAGATTCCCTTCACCGCCAACACTCCCTACATCAATACGATCGCGCCCGAAGACGAGGTGCTCATGCCGGGCAACCGGGACATGGAGCGCCGCATCAAGAGCCTCGTCCGCTGGAATGCGGCGGCGATGGTCGTGAAGGCCAACAAGGCCTCAGACGGCATCGGCGGGCACATCTCGACGTTTGCGTCGGCGGCCACGCTGTACGAGGTGGGGTTCAACCACTTCTTCCGCGGCCACGACAGCCCGGATGCCGACACGATTTACTTCCAGGGACACGCGGCACCTGGCATCTACGCACGGGCGTATCTCGAAGGCCGGTTCGACGAGAAGCATCTCGAGAACTTCCGACGCGAGATGAAAGAGGGTGGCGGACTCTCGTCCTATCCGCATCCCTGGCTGATGCCCGACTTCTGGGAGTACCCCACGGTCTCGATGGGCCTCGGACCCATTCAGGCGATTTACCAGGCGCGGTTCATGCGCTATCTGGAAGATCGCGGGCTCAAGCCGAAGTCGACCTCGAAGGTGTGGGCCTTCCTGGGCGACGGTGAAACCGACGAACCAGAATCCCTCGGCGCCATCACGCTCGCCTCCCGCGAAAAACTCGACAATCTTATCTTCGTCATCAACTGCAATCTTCAGCGTCTCGACGGTCCGGTGCGCGGCAACGGTCAGATCATCCAGGAACTCGAGGCCGCGTTCCGCGGTGCGGGTTGGAACGTCATCAAGGCGCTGTGGGGCCACGACTGGGATCCGTTGTTTGCCAAGGACCGCGATGGTCTGCTGGTCAAGCGCATGGGCGAGATCGTCGACGGCCAGAATCAGAAGTACACGGTATCGTCCGGCGAGTACATCCGGCAGCACTTTTGGGGTGTCGATCCCCGACTGCTCGACATGGTCAAGCACCTCACCGACGACGAGCTGAGAACGATGACGCTCGGTGGTCACGACCCGAGCAAGGTCTACAACGCCTACAAGCAGGCCGTGGAGCACAAGGGCGGACCGACGGTGGTGCTGGCTCGAACCATCAAAGGATACGGCCTCGGCGAAGCGGGCGAAGGCAAGAACATCACGCATCAGCAGAAGAAGATGAGCGAAGAGCAACTGCGGGCCTTCCGTACGCGCTTCGCCATTCCTGTGTCGGACGGCGAAATCGCCGAGGCGCCGTTCTATCGTCCTGGGCCCGACAGCGAAGAAGGCAAGTACATGAAGCAGCGCCGCGAGGCGCTCGGGGGCTTCGTGCCGTCGCGCAAAGTGCAGGTCGCAGCGCTCCCGCCAGTGTCCGAGGACGTGTTCTCGGAGTTCTACGCAGGCACCGAGGACCGCAAGGCGTCGACGACGATGGTGTTCGTGCGGTTGTTGTCGAAGCTGTTGCGCGACAAGGAAGTTGGCAAGCTGGTCGTGCCGATCGTGCCCGACGAAGCGCGCACCTTCGGCATGGAGGCGCTGTTCCGGCAAGTCGGCATTTACTCGCATGCCGGGCAGGTCTACGAACCTGTCGACATGGACACGCTGCTCTATTACAAGGAAGCGGCCGACGGCCAGATTCTCGAAGAGGGCATCAACGAAGCGGGTTCTCTCTCGTCATTCATCGCAGCCGGCACGGCCTACGCCACCTACGGCGTCAACACGATTCCCTTCTTCATCTTCTATTCCATGTTCGGCTTCCAGCGGGTGGGCGACCTCATTTGGGCCGCGGCCGACTGCCGGACGCGCGGCTTCCTGCTCGGAGGAACCGCCGGTCGAACGACGCTGGCCGGCGAAGGGCTGCAGCACCAGGACGGCAACAGCCAGTTGCTCGCCTACACCGTTCCGAACTGCCTGGTCTACGACCCGGCGTTCGCGTTCGAGCTTGCCGTGATCATCAAGGACGGCATTCGCCGGATGTACGCAGATGGCGAGAGCGTCTTCTACTACCTCACGGTCATGAACGAGCAGTACGCGATGCCGCACATGCCGGAAGGTGCGGAGCCGGGCATCCTGAAAGGGATGTACAAGTTCCGATCGACGGGTTCGCCGAAGGCCAAGGTGCGCGCGCAACTGTTTGGCAGTGGCGCGATCCTGCCCGAGGTCGTCAAGGCGCAGGAAGTACTCGAGTCGCAGTTCGGTGTTGGCGCAGACGTGTGGAGCATCACGAGCTACAGCGAGCTGTACCGCGACGGCCATGCGTGCGACCGCTGGAACATGCTGCACCCGGCTGAGACGCAGAAGGTGCCGTACGTCACCCAGTGTCTGAAGGACGCCCCCGGCGTCCTCGTGGCCGCGTCCGACTATGTGAAGGCGCTGCCAGACTCGATCGATCGCTGGCTGCCGCGTCCGCTCGTGGCGCTCGGCACCGACGGGTTCGGCCGCAGCGAGAGTCGTGCGAGCCTGCGCGATTTCTTCGAGGTCGATCACCGGTACGTCGTGGTCGCCACGCTGTCCGCGCTGGCACGCGAGAAGAAGATTGATGCGAAGGTGGCGCAGGACGCCATCGCCGCCTTCAACATCAACCCGGAGAAGGCCAACCCCGCAATCTCGTAGGGCCGGCACCGCGTTTCGGCGCGCAAATTCTTTCGACCGACAAGGTGCTGCCCGTGCGCACCTTCTCGGTGGAGATTCCCTAACTTGGCGACAGACTTCCTACTCCCCAACCTCGGTGAGAACGTCACGGGTGGCGACGTCCTCCGCGTGCTTGTCAACCCGGGCGACACGCTCAAGAAGGACCAGGCCGTCCTCGAACTCGAAACCGACAAAGCCACTATCGAAGTGCCCTCGTCCATCGAAGGCGTAATCGCCGAGGTGAAGGTGAAGGTGGGGCAGAAGGTCAAGGTGGGGCAGGCCATGCTGTCGGTTGAGGTCGCCAGCGCCGCTGCCGCACCGGCTCCCGTCGCTGCAGTTCCAGACGCCGCTCCTGCTATCGCGCCGGCACCTGTTCCGGTTCCGGCTGCAGCAGTCGCGGCTCCAGAGCCTGCTGTCGCCGCTGCGCCTCGCGCCTCAGCACAAGTGGTCGACATTCGCGGCGCGCAGCGTCCCGCCGCGGAGGCGCGTCCCGCGGATCAGCCCGCCGCACCAGCCTCGCCTTCGGTGCGACGGCTCGCGCGCGAACTCGGGGTCGACATCAATCAGGTTCAAGGCAACGGTCCCAACGGCCGCGTTTCAGACGATGACGTGAAGGAACACGCGAAGCGCATCATCGTTGCAGCGCAATCGGGTGGTGTGGGCGGCGGCATTCCGACCGAGCCATTGCCGGACTTCAGCAAGTGGGGCGAGATCGAGCGCGTGCCGATGCGTGCGGTCCGTCGCAAGACGGCCGAACACCTGAGCGTCGCGTGGCTCAACATCCCGCACGTCACACAGCAGGAATATGCGGACATCACTGGACTCGAAGATCTGCGCCGGAAGTATCGCAAGGTAGTTGAAGCCGCTGGTGGCAACCTCACGGTCACCGCTGTTGCCGTGAAGATTGTCGCGGCCGCGCTGAAGCACTTCCCGCAGTTCAACTCGTCCATCGACATGGCGTCGGGCGAGATCATTCAGAAGAAGTACGTGCACATCGGTGTGGCGGTGGACACTGATCGCGGGCTCCTTGTGCCCGTCATTCGCGACGCCGACAAGAAGAGCCTCATTCAGATCGCGGTTGATCTGTCGCAATTGTCGGAGAAGGCGCGCACACGCAAGATTACTGTCGAGGAAATGCAGGGCGGCTGCTTCAGCATCTCGAATCTGGGCGGCATCGGCGGCAGCTTCTTCACGCCCATCGTCAACTCGCCCGAAGTGGCGATCCTCGGCATCTCGCGTGGCCGGTTCAGGCCGGTCTACGACGAGGAGACCGGCGAATTTACGGCACGGCAGCTGCTGCCGTTGTCCTTGTCCTACGACCACCGCTCAATTGACGGCGCAGACGGCATCCGCTTCCTGCGCTGGGTCGCGGAAGCGTTCGAGCAGCCGTTCATCATGGCGCTTCACGGGTAATAGCGGTCGGGTAGGTCGGGAGGGTCGGGAAGGTCGGGTCGGATGGCACCGACTCGAGTTCTTCCGTCCAGACCGGCCTGACCCACCTGACTGACCAGACCTTTCATATGACCTCAACTCAACTCGTAGTGGTGGGCGGCGGACCCGGCGGATATGCGGCCGCATTCTATGCCGCGGATCTCGGCCTGAGCGTGGCCCTTGTCGACAACGAACCGAACCCTGGCGGCGTGTGTGTCTATCGCGGATGTATTCCGTCGAAGGCTCTGCTGCACGTAGCCAAGCTCATTGACGAGTCGCGGCATGCAAAGGCGTGGGGTATCGAGTTCGGCGAGCCCAAGATCAATCTCGACATGCTTCGCGACTTCAAGAACAACGTCGTGAAGCGACTCACGTCGGGCACCGGCCAACTGGGCAAGGCGCGTAAGGTCAATTACATCCAAGGCTTCGCCGAGATCGTCGACACGAAGACCTTGAAGGTGAAGCGCGTGGACGGTACCGAGGAGACGCTTGCGTTCGAGCACTGCATCCTCGCGACCGGTTCGACGCCGTTCATTCCGCCGATGCTGAAGGTGGACGACCCGCGCGTGATGGACTCCACCGGCGCCCTCGACCTGCCGGACATTCCGAAGTCGATGCTGGTCGTAGGCGGCGGCTACATCGGACTCGAACTCGGATCGGTCTACGCCACGCTCGGCAGCGCGGTCACCGTCGTCGAGATGACGCCGGGGTTGCTGCCCGGCGCCGATCGCGACCTCGTGGACGTGCTCGCGCGCCGTATCAACGGCCTCATGAACGCGGTGCTGTTGAATACGCGCGTGGTGAAGATGGCGGCGGAGAAAGACGGCATCCGCGTCACCTTCGAAGGCGAAGGCGTGAAGGATGGAAAGGCCGAGCAGGTCTTCGACCGGGTGCTCGTCTCCGTCGGTCGGCGTCCCAACGCGAAGATTCCAGGCCTCGATCGGACGCGGGTCAAGGTGAACGACAAGGGCTTCATCGAAGTCGACAACCAGCTGCGAACCGCCGAACCGTCAATCTTCGCGATTGGCGACGTCGTGGGCGAGCCCATGCTGGCGCACAAGGCCTCGCACGAGGGGCGCGTGGCGGTGGAAGTGATTTCCGGTCAGAAGTCCGTGTTCGAACCGCATGCAATTCCGGCGGTCGTGTTCACGGATCCCGAATTGGCGTGGGCGGGCATCACCGAGGCACAAGCGGAGAAGGAAGGCCGAAAGGTGCTCGTGGCCAAGTTCCCGTGGGGTGCGTCTGGACGCGCGGTGACCATCGATCGGACCGACGGTTTGACCAAGCTGATTGTCGACCCGGCCACGGAGCGGATTCTCGGTGTCGGTCTGGTTGGTCCTGGCGCTGGTGAACTGATTGCTGAAGGTGTGCTGGCGATCGAGATGGGCGCGAACGCCACCGATCTCAAGCTGTCCATCCACCCGCATCCGACGCTGACCGAGACGATGATGGAGTCGGCCGAAGTGTTCTTCGGTCATGCGACGCACGTCTACCGGCCGAAGCGGTAGACGTCAGACGCGCCTCGGAGGCGGGTGACGGGCGCGCGGGTGAAGCAGAGCCGGTCTCTGCACCGCGCTCTGATCTCGCAATCAGTCCGGAGCGTTTCTGAGGCCTGTCCGTGCGACAGCGCCGCTTCGAGTCCACCGCAGATAGGCGGAACTCACCAACTGGTCCATGACCGAACGCGTGAGGTCCTGGTCGATACCAAAGAAGCGCGACGCTTGGGGCATCGTCAGGATGAGGCCGGGCATTTCTTCGAACTCAGCGCGAATTCTGTCCACCACGTTCTCGACATTCATCAGCCGTACCCTCCGAGTCACCCCCCTCGTGAGCAATATCGCGGCCACGGCGCCTGTTTGCGGCGCATTCGGGTTGCGATCGGCAATTCATTAGGTTTCCGGACCGGCGCAGCGTTGTGGATGAGGTTGTTACGGCAGGAGTTGAGACGACAAATTCGTCGCGGTGAGGCACACGCGCGACATTCACGTGTGGTTCTTTGAAGCGCCCGAGGGCCGGGACAAAGGACGGAATCCTGACCACACACGGCCAACCACTACCCGCCAGATACAGTCGCGAAGGTCGGCTCCGCTCAGAAGCGGTAGCTGATGCCGGTGCCGAAGCGACCGACGGTTCGCGTCCTGTCGCCCATGAGATGGAGCACGCGCAGGTCGGCATCGATCGCGAAGTGTTCGGTGATGAGAAAGCTGGCGCCGCCCCCGAGTGTGAGCGCCATGCTCGTCGTCGTGGAGCTGAGGGTGCTCGGTCCTCCGTAGATCGGCGAGACCAGGTTGGTGCCGAGCAATGCGGTCAGATCCGCGGCCGCATACACGACGCTGTAGTAGTTCGTCACGCTCGCCACTCCGCCGCCGCCAACGACGAACGGAACCACTTTCTTCGAAAGCGTGGGAATCTCCAGGCGGACGTTCGTCGTGAACACGGTCGCGTGGCCCAATTTGTCCTCGCAACAGTAGATCGACGGGAATCCGGTGTCGGAGAACCTGCGGATGTGCGACACCTCGACGCCAAGCCCCACAGCGCGATTGAACCGATAGGTGAGGGCGCCGCCGAAGGTTGGCGAGGTGTAGCCGCCCGATTCAGTCGCCGCGGCCGAACCCTGAACGAGCACACCTTGAGCGTGTGACGGCCGTGACGCCGCCAGTCCGAGCAGCACGACCAACAGTGGGCAGGTCCAGAGCCCCGTGCGCATGGCCTTCATCCCTGTGCCGCGGCCAGTGCGTAGGCGTCGGCGGTTTCGTGCGCGTGATAGGAACTGCGGACCAGCGGGCCGGACTCGACGTGCACGAAGCCCATGGCGAGCGCCTCGCGCTTCAAGTCTGCAAACTCAGTCGGCGTGTAGTAGCGAACCATGGGTGAGTGCGCAGACGATGGCCGCAGATATTGGCCGATGGTGAGAATCTGGCAGCCCACTCCGCGCAAGTCTGCGAGTGTCGCCAGTAGTTCGTCGGTCTCTTCGCCGAGGCCGACCATGAGGCCCGATTTGGTCGGGATCTCCGGCGCGATGGTGCGCGACCGATCGAGCAGTTCCAGGGTGCGTGCGTAGCGACCACCGGAGCGAGCCATGCGGTAGAGCCGCGGTACCGTTTCGGTATTGTGGTTCAACACGTCTGGCTTGGCCGCCAGCACGGTGCGCAGGGGCTCTTCCTTCCCCTGGAAGTCTGGAATCAAGACCTCGATGCGACAGCCGGGCAGGCGCTTTCGCGTCTCGAGAATCGTGTCCGCGAAAATCGACGCGCCGCCGTCTTTCAGATCGTCGCGATCCACAGAGGTGATGACCACGTAGTTCAAGTCGAGCTGTTCGATCGCGTGTGCGACGCGCGCAGGTTCGTCAGTGTCGACCGCCGCAGGACGTCCGTGCGCCACGGCGCAGTACGAGCAGGCGCGGGTGCAGACCTCACCGAGGATCATGAAGGTGGCCGTGCCGTGGTTCCAGCACTCGCCGATGTTCGGGCACTGCGCTTCCTCGCACACCGTGTGCAGGTTCAGGTCGCGCATGATCGACTTGAGCCGCAGATAGCTGGGAGAACCCGGCGCGCGGACCTTCAGCCAGTCTGGCTTCGGCAGCCGCGGCTGTTCAGGTGTGAGCGGGATGACGCGGCGCATATCCTCTCATTATATCGAGCGAGGCTCCGCCTCAGACCCGCGGGCGCGTTGGGAGTGGCTCCGCCTCGCTCGAGGCCCTCCTTGTTCTTCCGCCCCTCAGGGGCGGGAAGAGTCTTGAACAGCCGCCTGAAAGCGGCGAGTTCGGCTCGTTCAAGACTCTAGCGTAGACCGCCAACGAGGTACTCGGCGAACCGGTCGGCAATCTCCTGCGAACTGGACGGTCCCGAGGGGCTGTACCAGCGCGGAATCCAGTTCACCGCGCCGAGCAAGGCGAACGACACGAGCTTTGGATCGACGTGCGGGGCGAAGGTGCCCCAGTCGACGCCTTGCTGAATGACGCGGCGTACGCCGCGGTCGAACTCGTCGCGTCGGGCGATGGCCTGGCGCAGGTGCGCGGCCGTGAGAGCCTCCAGGTCGAGGAACAAGGCCGTGCCGTGAAGGTCGTCGAGGATGGTGTGCACGAAGGCGACGATCAACTGGCGAAGCTTCTGGTCTGGAGGTCGATCATCCTGTTCGACCTTCTCGAGCACCTCGAGGAGCCGGTCGAGCGAATACTGATGGCAGGCGAAGAGAATCTCCTCCTTGGTCTTGAAGTAGTAATAGAGATTGCCCTTCTTCATGCCGAGGACGGCGGCGATCTCTTCGACGGTTGCGCCGTGGAACCCGAGGCGTCTGAAGGCACCCGCGGCGGACTTCAGAATCTCGATGCGTGTCGGGCTACCGGCGGGCTGTTTGGCGCGCGGACGCTTACGGGCGCGTGCAGCCGGTACAGATGTCCGAGTGGAGGTGCGCCTCGCGGCGGTGCGGCGCTTCGGTTGGTCAGCGGACACGTGTCTCTTAACGTAGTTCGCAAGCGGCTCTTTGTTCAACTCGGTCGACGCGCGTCGACTTGGGACGGGGGCTGGGGTTGACAAGGACGACGAGGGTCCCAAGAGCTTCACCCAAAAGCTCCACCGCGGAGGTCACGGAGTTTCGCACCGAGGTCACGGCGGTTGGGTGAACATGACCGGTTGAGCTCGAAGTGCCTCGCTGACGATTGCTTGTAGTTGGCGGCGGCCAGCGCGATGATGAGCCCCACAACAGGCGCTGCGGCAACAGTGATCGCAGCCGCGCCGCGCGTAATGGCACAGGCAGGACAGAGAGGAGCGGCTATGTCTGTTTACGAGAAGGGGCCCGTTCGCATCCGCTACGAGGAGACCGGCTCCGGCTTCCCCTTATTGCTCATCGCCGGCGGGGGACTGAACTCCACAATCTCTGGTTTGATGAGTCCCTTCGACGCGATCGGGGAGTTCAAGGGCGAGTACCGCTGCATCGCGTCGGACCTCCGCAACGCGAACAACGGCCAGTCCTCCGGCCCACTCGAGATCGATCGGCCGTGGGACTCCTATACCGATGATCATCTCGGCGTCATGGATCATCTGGGAATCGAGAGATTCTGCGTGATGGGCTTCTGCATCGGTGGTCCCTTCATCTGGAACCTCCTGAAGCGCGCGCAGAGTCGCGTCGTCGCCGCTGTCCTGGCACAGCCCAGCGGGTTTCGCCCCGAGATGCCCACGCTGTTCTACGACACCAACATGCAGGGTTGGGGGCCAGAGCTGACGAAGCGGCGTCCCGAGATTACGAAGGAGATGGTCGACCGGTTCCTGACACGGATGTATCGCACCAACCCGGACTTCGTCTTCACGGTCACGCGCGACTTCGTGCGCCAGTGTCAGACGCCGGTCCTCATCTTGCCGGACGATATCCCGGCGCATCCCTATGCGGTCGCCATGGAGGCCGCCATGCTCGCGCCCCGTGCGGAAGTGAGTGTGTTCCCATGGAAGGAACCCAAGGAGCGGATTCCCCTGGCCGTGCGCCAGATACGTTCCTTCCTCAAGTCGCATCGGCCCGCCGTGTAAGTAAGTCTCGGCATCGGCAGTACGATTGGACCTGACTGCGCGAGCACCACGCGTCGAGGTTCCCGCATGCACACGTTCGCTGATTGATGACTCTGGCCCTTCGCGTTCTCATCGGGCTCGTCGCGGGCTTCCTGTTTGGCCTGGCTGTCTCGAGCAACGCCTCTCCCGCGGCGGCTGTCGCTGTCAGCATCCTCACGCCGCTCGGCACCATCTTCGTCAATCTGATTCGCATGACAGTCGTGCCCTTGGTGGTGTCGTTGCTCGTGGCAAGCGTAGGCGCGAGCGCCACGTCGAAAGGACTTGGGCGAATTGGCTTTCGAGCGCTGTCGATTTCGATCGCGCTCCTGACGGTTGCAGCGCTTGGTAGTGGACTCATTGCCGAACGCGTGCTGACCGGCATTGCTATCGACCAGTCGGCCGCGCAGGCACTTGCCGCTCCGACGACACAGGGAGCCGCTAGCGCCTCGGCGGCCCCTTCGCTGGCAGCGTGGTTCGTGGACCTTGTTCCTCAGAACGTGATCAAAGCCGCCGCTGACGGCGCGATGTTGCCGCTCATCCTGTTTTCGGTCATGTTCGGCCTGGCGCTCGCGCAGGTGGACGAATCGAAACGCCACGCGGTTCTGCGAGTGGTGGAGGGCATCGCTGAAACCATGCAGCGCCTTGTGGTCCGCGTCATGGCGTTCGCACCGATTGGCGTGTTCGCTCTTGCCGTGCCCCTGGCATCCAGGCTTGGATGGACTGCGGCTGGCGCCGTAATGGCTTACGTGGGCCTGGTCGTGGCGCTCACCATTGCGGCGGCAGCGGTGTTGCTGTATCCGCTTGGCATTCTGGCAGGCCCAATGTCGGCCTCCGCCTTCGTGTCATTCTGCGCGCCGTCGCAAGCCATCGCGTTCGCATCACGCTCGTCGCTTGCGGCCTTGCCGGCGATGGTGCAAAGCGCGGAACGCGCAGGGCTTCCAGCGAGTTCAACCACCGTGGTGCTGCCACTGGCTGCCGCCGTTTATCACTTCGGCGCCGCTGTCGCTCAGACAGTTGGCGTCGTGTTTCTCGCGCACCTGTACGGCGTCTCGCTGACGCCGCTTCAGCACGCGTCAGTCGTCCTCTCTGTCGTGCTCGCGACGTTCGCCGTGCCGGGGATTCCCGGCGGCAGCATCATCGCCATGGTGCCGGCAATGGCCGCGGCGAACCTGCCGCTCGACGGGATTGGCATTCTGCTCGCGGTGGACGCGATTCCCGACATGTTCCGAACCACCGCCAACGTCACCGGCACGATGGTGCTGACGGCCATTCTTCCAGAGTCGCGCACATGACAAGAGTGCCACCCCTTCCCGAATTGCTCCTGACGAGCGGCGAGCTCGTCGACCTCAGTCACACCGTCGAGCACGGCATGGTGACCTACAAGGGACTTCCGGCGCCCTTGATGTGCGATTACCTCAGTCGTGAAGCGTCGCGCGCACGCTATGCCCCGGGCACGGAGTTCCAGATCGACAAGATCGAAATGGTCGGCAACACGGGGACCTACATCGACAGCCCGTTTCACAGGTACCCGGACGGGAAGGACTTGTCAGAACTGGACCTCGCGTCAGTCGCCAACCTCGAATGCCTTGTCGCACGAGTTCCGGCTGACCACGGCCGCGCCATCGACTCGTTGCCCTTCACTCGTGGAGAAGTGTGCGGACGCGCGGTTCTGGTTCACACCGGGTGGGATCGGCATTGGCGCACCGACCAGTATTTCGAGGAACACCCGTACCTGACGGCTTCGCTCGCCGAATGGCTCGCGGCTGCCGGCGCCTCACTCGTGGGGATCGACTCCTTCAACATTGACTGCATTGATACGGGCGAGCGGCCTGTCCACAGCATCCTTCTCGGTCGCGACATTCCCATCGTCGAACATCTGCGAGCGCTGCACCTTGTTCCCGATCGCGGCAGCCGCTTCTTCGCTGTGCCTGTCAAGGTGAAGAGCTTCGGGACTTTTCCGGTGCGCGCCTTCGCGATTCTCTAGGGCTCGGGCGCTCCTGCGCCGCCTGTGCGCGCCACGAATCGAGGCCGTGCAATCGCGTGCAGTCGCCCGAGAGGTGGTGTCGGCCCAGCCGCCCAAGTGTCGACGAAGCGACACAGCCTTGCCTGGCAGCATTGACGAGGTGCGGTCGCCCTTCGCATTCTCACTACTGCACTGACTGGCGCAGTTCAGCGCGTCGCGTTTCGCACGTTCCTGGTCTGTCGCACTGCTTGTCGTCAGCATCATCGGCATCGTCAGCGCCATCTCGGTTATCCAGATCGGTAACGCGCTGCCAGGCATGAAGAGCGACGGGGCGATGCGTGTCGTCATGGCCCAGCTGAATACGGCCCGCAATCTCGCCGTGGCGCAACGTCGCTACATGCGCGTCAATTTTCTGCTGCCATCGAAAATCCAGATCGTGCGCGTGGAGGTCAATTCGAGCGGCACAGTGACGGGCACGACGACGCTCTCGACCGTGGACTTCGAAGGTGGCGTGTCCTACAACAAGATTTCGGGGCTCATCGACACACCGGACGCCCTGGGTATGGCATCTGCCGTCGACTTCGGCAGTGCGACAACCATCCAGTTCGCGACCGACGGTTCCCTTGTCGACCAAGCAGGAAGTCCGCTCAACGGCACGATCGTGCTGGCCAACGCGAACAACAAGACATCATCACGCGCGATCACCGTGCTCGGCTCGACTGGGCACGTACGCGCATACAAGTGGAACGGCGCCGCATGGACACTCGTGTAGCCGGCCGCGCGCATGGATTGCCGCACGCGCCGTCCGGGTTCTCGCTGGTCGAGGTCGTGATCGCGACCTCCGTGCTCAGTGTGGGCGTCCTTGCCGCCGCGGCGGTGCTCGCGGCTGGCATGCAGCGCCTGGGATCGTC
>JBEBGB010000516.1:0-3997 GCA_040081675.1 Vicinamibacterales bacterium | reverse complement strand
GCGGCACTCGACCGCATAGACGCTCGAGACTTCATCGCGATTGACGGATTGCTCGACAAGCGGTTCATCGGCGATCGCATGGCTGTAGGAGCCGCAGGTACGTGGTGGAGCGGTCTCGGCGGCACGCCGGGCTTCGGCAACGCGTCGGTAACGGCGGCGTGGCGTTCGACCCGCTCACCCGCATCGGCGTGGTCTGGAGGGTTTGGCATGACGACCGTGACTGCGACGGCGCCCATGATCGTGTGGCCTGGCGCCGGCACCGGACAGTCTCGGGACATGTTGCTCAGGGCGCATCCCCTGCTCGACCGCGGTGCGATTGTCGGCGCGGCGTTCGGTCGCCGTCTGGCGTACGCGTCCATGGAGTATCAACCGGCGCGGCTACGCGCGGCTGCCGGCCGCGTGTCGGCGGCCGCGTTTGTCGACGCGGCGCGTACCTGGGACCAGAACGAGCGCTCGTCGCGACCATTCCTGGTGGATGTCGGTGGCGGGCTACGCGTGCAGACCGCCGGGCTCGCCAGGGGATTCCGCGTCGACGTGGCGTATGGAGTGCGGGACGGTCGCCGTGCTCTGTCCGCCGGGTGGCAAAAAACCTGGCCGAACCCGTAAGGAATTGCTGGCCTCGCTAGTCGAGCAGGAGCTGGCGGGTCATGCTGCGAGTGTCCTGTTTTCGCGGTTCATGTAGCGCCGAACTCTTCGGCCCATCGCCTAGCGCCCATCGCCTACCGCCGATGTTTATTTAGCGCGCGGCCGGAACCTCGACCTGCGTGGTGGACACGTTGTTCATGGCGTCGATCGCACGAAGCGTAATGCCACGCGGACCAACACGGCCATCAATCGCGATTTCGTAGTGTTCGGCTTTCGAGTCGGCGATGCCGTCGGCTGGAAAAACAGCCGTCCACTCTTCGCCGTTCTGTGAGTACTCGACCTTGGAAATGGCCGACTGATCGTCCCTGACGTCGATCGTCACGAGCGTGCGGTTCGCGTCGACGCGTGCCGCCGCCGCCGAAAAGACAGGCGGCGCGTTGTCGATGTCGAAGGCATTGCTGTCGAGTTCACCGGTGAGTGCAGTAGCGCCCGAGTTCGACGGCGCATCCGACGCGATCACGCGCACGAAGTAAGTTCCGTTGGGCACGGTCGTGGTGTCCCACACCAGGATCGTCTCGGAGAGATTCTTCCTGAGCACCTTCCAGGTCGGGTCGCCTTCGCGACGATATTCCACCTCGTAGGTGAGCTCATCGTCGTTCTCGTCGTCCGCGCGCCACTGCAGTGTCTCGAGTCCCTTCTGATAAGTGCGACGACCGAGCGAGGACCCCGCGGCCTGGTTCTGCGCGGCCTGCGCGAGCTTGCGCTCCGGCGTCGACAGATTCTCGAATCCAGCCAGCTCGGGATCGCCAGTGCTGTAGGGCTTCTGGAACACGATGCCCGGGGGCTGAACGGTGACGGACCTGACTTGTGGCCGCAAGTTTCGCGGCAGATACGCGGTGGTGACCGACGTGAGTGCTGGACCATCGCCTGTGCCCGTCAAGGCTGCGCGCCATTGGATGTACCGCGCCTTCGGACTCGAGATCGGTGCCCCTGGCGCCGCGTACGGCGACGACCACGGACTCCACGTCTCGTCCGGTGTCTCCGTGTTGCCCGAGCGTGTCGACATTTCGATCTTGCTGCCGTTCGGCGTCGCTCCACGCCAACTGATGGCGCCCCACGACGACACCATCTGCGCGTCCCGCACCTCGCCTTCATAGGTGCCCCGTGGTGCGCGGTCCGGAGAGAGTCGAAACACTTTGCCGGGGTTCGCTGTAGCGAAGGAGATGCGGCCGCGAGCATCGCGATAGAGCGACGTGACCTGCGATGCTGGCGCGCGGGCGAGCAGCATGGGTCGAACGGGATCGCCTTCGAGACGGTAGATCTTGCCCTTGTCGCCTGTGGCCACGACGAGGCGACCCTGGGCATCGAAGGTCAGGTCGTAGGGCAGATCCTCGCGCGAGTCCCACATCTGGTCCCAGAGGCCATCGGCAGCGATCCTGTAGACGGCGCCCTTTGACGCGCCCGACAATGGCCGCGTGCCGCCGTTTGTGGGAGCGGGCGCTCCAGAGTCCACGACGACCGCAGTGATCTCCGTGGACACCGACACCGTGGCGACGGGCGCTCCGCCCGAAGCGCCACCTGTAGATTGCGGACTCGAGTCTGCTGGTGTCGACGGAGCGGAGCCGCTGTTTGCGCGCCCATTCGCGGCTGCGACAAACAGGACGCCTTGCTCGTCGAACTTGAGCGTTCGAATTTCCTGATACGGCGTGTCGAGCAGCAAGAACCCTTTGCCGTCGGCGTCCACGCGTACGACGCGTCCTGGAGATTCGGTGCCCACGATCAGGTTGCCAGCGCGATCGACCGCAAGCGCGGTGGCGTGGGTGGCCTTCGTGTTGTAGAAGACGGCGCCTTTGCCGTCCGCGCCGATCTTGTAGACGACGCCTTTTTCGCCCGTGGCGGCAAAGAGGTTGCCTTTGGTGTCGGTCGCCAAAGCCCAGATGTACTTCTCTTCCGGGTCGAAGAAAGTCGTCGCGGCTCCGTTGCGATCGATGCGATAGATCTTTCCGTCAGGCGAACTCGCGGCGTAGAGTCCGCCGTTCGGCGCTGGCGCAATCGCATGAATCTCGAGCTCTGTGGCGTCGAAGACCTGCGACCCGCGTCCTTGCGGATCGATCTTGTACACGCGGCCGTCGTTGCCTGTGCCGACGTACAGCGTGCCGTCTGCCGCTGGAACGACCGTCCAGAGGAATGGCGACGGGGTCTCGTAGACCACTTCCGAGGCCGGCCCGAGAGTAAGTTGACCACGCGTGTCGACAGACAGGTTGTCGAGGTCGCCCTTGAGGAAGTCGGCCTGTGTCGCAGCGACGAAGAACTTCGGTGATGAGGCGCGAAGCGCGCCGCCGGCGCATGCGACGAGAGCGGCGGCGACCAGCGCGTGCCGCGCAAGCGAGGTTGTAACCATCGTATGTCTCTGCACGTGACGAACTGCGGGTGTCAGTTCGCGGATACCTGAATGGTGAGCGTGCGAACGCCGCTGATGGCCTGCTCCGTACGCAGCTGCCATTCACCCAGCGAGGTCGTCTGCAGCGGGTTGACGTTGCCGCTGCTGCGGTCGGACTCGATGACCGCCAGAACCGAGGGCGGCAGCGAAGACAAGAGTTCGCCGCTCACGACGGCGCCGGCGTCCGACGCAAGAAGCTTGACGTAGATCGTGTTGTTGCGACGCGCCTTGTTCAGCGCCTTGACAAGCTGTGGGACGCTGCGGGGCTGAGGCAACCGCGCCTCGCGGCCTTCGGACTGATTCAGCCGCTGGCCATCGCTGACCATGAGCGCCAGATTGCCACGCGCATTCGCAGGAATCTCGATCGGAATCGTCTGCACGATATCCTCGCCGCGGTAACTGCGAAGCAGCACCTTGACCGGCACGGTGCGCCCTGGTCGAGGCCGCGGATCGTCAATCCACACGCGTTCGAGCGTCGCGGTTCGCGGCTGC
The DNA here is from genome assembly GCA_040081675.1 of Vicinamibacterales bacterium. Lineage (GTDB taxonomy): Bacteria > Acidobacteriota > Vicinamibacteria > Vicinamibacterales > CAVVIG01 > CAVVIG01. The sequence continues at coordinate 480 of JBEBGB010000516.1, read as the reverse complement.
TCCGTCGACTTGACCGAGATGTCGAGGCCCAGCATCTCGACCGTCTCGTAGTCGTTGTTCACGAGCGCGGTGATCGGCGCGACGATGTACGCCGAGGCGTTCGATGCGGAGTTCTCGCCAGCGAACAGGTTGTCGAAGGTGATGTCTTCGTGGTTCCTCAGCCGGAGCCGGCCCTGCACCGAGTAGGTCGAGGTTCCGAACTGGCGCTCGTACGAGGTGACCGTGTTGACCAGCGCCGCGTAGGTCATGAGCGGCCCAAAGAGCTGGTCCTTCACCGAGTTGAACGTGAACGAGCGCTTGCCGCCCCGCTCCGCCTCGAGCGACATCGTCACGGGCAAGAGGGAGGGCCCGGGGCCCAGGCGTCCGGCAATGGCGGTGGCGCGGTCCTGGTTGAACGTGCCGATGACTTCGCCCGTGCTCGAAAGCTTGGAAGAAGAGAACAGGCTGGGAAGGACCGTGTAGACGTAGGCGCGCGTCATC
>JBEBGB010000515.1:0-3997 GCA_040081675.1 Vicinamibacterales bacterium | reverse complement strand
CTCGGCGCTCCGGCGCTTACCGAGGCGGGACTTGCACCCGCTGGAGAAGAACGACGGGATGCCGGCGCTCGCGCGCCCGCATCGTCACGACGCACCATGTCACGGATTCTACCCGACATCGAACACATCGGTTTTCGAGGGGCTGGAGCAACGCGCCTCAGGTCCTGAGGGGCCCTGGCGCAGGGCCTCTTCCGGAGACGTCGTCGGTCAGCTCGACGAAGTCCTGGGAGGGCGTGCACATGGGCTGCCGACTCATTGACCTTGTCGTGCCTCGTACAACGCCGCTTCCTCGGGCCGCCCCGAGCCGCGATAAAGAGCGGCCAGCCTGCGGCGTGCGTCGTGGGTCTTGTCGTTCTCTGGCCCGCGGTCGGCGAGCAGCGCGCGGTAGCTCGGGACGAGCAGGTGCTCTGCTTCGGCGTAGCGGCGCTGCGCGACGAGGCATCCGCCCAGGACGTTTTCGGTGTTCGCAATGAGCCAGTGATTCGGCGGCAGCAGTTTCCTGCGCATGGTGAGCGCCGCTCGCAGATTGGGTTCGCCTTCTGCAGGGCGCCCGACATCGGTGAGGGTCTGGCCGAGGACAATGTGCGCATACGCCGTGAGCGGATGCCCTTCGGGGAGTGCGCGCTCAGCGCTCGTCAATGCCGCTCTGGCGAACGGTTCGGCCTGTGCGTAGTCGCCTTTCATCCAGAACATGTTCGCGAGGCTCGAACGCGTGACGACCACGCGGCTGTGATCCTCGCCAAGAATCCGGAGCTGGATGTCGAGCGCCTCCCGGTAGAGCGGCTCCGCTTCGTCGTACCGCTTCTGGTAGTCGAGCACGCCGGCAAGGTTGTTCAGCGTCTGCGCCACGTCGAGGTGCGATGGTCCATGCACGCGACGCATGATCGCCAATGCTTCCCGATGCAGAGGCTCCGCCAGGGCGTACTGCTGCCGGTTCCCGAGCAACACGCCCAGATCGTTCAGCGCACCAGCGACGCGGTCATCGTCGGCAGGAAGGAGCCGACGATATTGCGCGATCGCCTGACTCTGCATGCGCTCCGCTTCATCGAACGCGCCGACCTCATTCAGCACTTCCGCCAGATACCGACGCCCGGTCGCAGCGCCAATACTCTCGTCCAGTCCCACTTTCACGAAGGTGGCAAGCGCCTGCCGCAGGACTGGTTCTGCTTCTCGATAATCGCCGCGCGTCAGCAGCGCATCGCCGAGGTCCACGCGGCTGCCTGCGGCCGCTGCGCTGTCCGCACCGAAGATCTGCTCGCGCAGTTCGAGCGCCCGGCGCGCGTGGCTCACGGCAGGATCGAAGACGCCCAGGCCCTGGTAGGTCGACGCGAGCGTGGCGCGCAACTCCGCTTCGAGTTCCGGCTGGCCAACGAGTTCGCGTGTCAATCGATCGCCAGCCCGGTCGAGCACGTCGACGACCTTCACCTCGCGGCCGTCACGACTCGGGTCGGCCGCGCTCAGCATCGACTGCAGGAAGCGGTTCACCTGCTCGGTCTTGCGGGCCTCGAGGTTCGCGCGGTCGCGCTCGACGGCCGTGATGCGAGCCTGGCGGACGAAGATCGCCGCGGTGGCGAGCGCCGCTGCCATCGCCACCGTTGCAGCGACCACACCGAGCCGATGGCGCGCCAGAAACCGGCGCGCGGTGTACACGACGCTCTCGGGCTGCGCCACAACGGGGAGCAGGCGTCGATATCGCCGTACATCGTCGGCGAACGCTTCGACGCTGGCATACCGACGTTCGGGTTCCTTACGAAGCGCCATCCGGATGATCGCCGACAGGTCGGCGGGCAGCGTCGAGGGGAGCACGGGGCTGCCAGTAAGAATCGCCTGCGCCTGTTCGTGCGTGGAGGCGCCCCGGGGCGCGAACGGATGGTCACCAGTCGCCATCTCAGACAACAACAGCCCCAGTCCGAATACATCTGCCGCCGTTGTCACCGGTTGGCCGGACAGCTGTTCGGGGCTTGCATAGCGCGGCGTGAAGTGCGTGGTTTGCGTCAGCGCGGCGTCCGCGCCCTCCTGCACAAGCTTGGCGATGCCGAAGTCCACGAGCTTGGCCACACCATCGCGATCAACGAGGACGTTGGACGGCTTGATGTCGCGATGGACGATCAAGTTGCGATGGGCGTAGGCGACCGCCCCGGCGAGTTGCAGCCACAGCTCGAGCCTGCGATCGAGCGACGGCGTCTCGCGGGCGAGCCAGCCGTCGAGCGTCACGCCGTCGACCCACTCCATCACGAGGTACGGCTGGCCGTATTCGTTGAAGCCGGCATCGAGCAGGCGGGCGATGTTCGCGTGCTCGAGACGTGCCAGCACGTGACGTTCCGTTTCGAAGCGACCACCAGCGAGCGACGCAGCGAACCCCTGGTTCACGAGCTTGATGGCGACCTGTTTGTCGAACTGATGGTCCGCGCGCCGCGCGAGGTAGACGGTGGCCATGCCGCCAGACCCGATGACACGTTCGAGGGCGTAGGGGCCAAGCCGCATGCCCGCGGGCAAATCGCCTGGTGCGGGTGCGTCGAGCAGCACGTGCGAACGAGAGTCCGCGGCGAGGAGCGCCACGACTTCGGCGACGATCGCCTCATCACCGCCGGCGTGCGCGCGCAGGTACGCCTCACGGTCTGCCTCGCCACACGCGACCGCCCCGTGAAACAGTTCTTCGATCAGCGACCAGCGATCGCGTTGATCAGCCATGCCCGTGCCAGCTTCCAGTCGCGTTCAACGGTGGCGTCAGACACACCCAGAGTCGAAGCAACTTCCTGATTCGTCATGCCGCCGAAGAACTTCATCTCGACGATACGGACCTTGCGGCCGTCCATGTCGCCGAGCCTGGACAGCGCGGCGTCGAGGTCGAGAATTTCGTCGGCCACGGCGTCAACCGACGCGCTGTCTTCCTCGAGCACTGTTCTCACCGCACCTCCTCCGCGCTTTGCGGTCCGCTTCGCGCGCGCATGGTCGACCAAAACGCGTCGCATGATGTGGGCAGCGGCGCCAAAGAAGTGCGCGCGATTTTCCCACCGGACGCGCCGCTGATCGACAAGCCGCAGGTAGGCCTCGTGAACCAGCGCCGTCGCCGGCAGTGTATGCCCGGGCTGCTCACGAGCGAGCACGCTGCGCGCCAGCCGACGAAGGTCGTTGTACAGGAGGGGTGTCAGATGATCGAGCGCCGTCTGTTCGCCTGCGCTCCATTGCAGCAGGAGTTCCGTGACGTCGCTCTCCGACCCCAGCATGCGGCTCAGTATATCGGCACCTCGGCCGCTCACTTTCATGCGACGGCACTCTATGCGGGGGTTCGGCTGTTGCGCCGCCCTTGGGCCATCGGGCCGACTGCGACCAGCGTGCGCGGGCAACGCCGCAGCGAGGGGTGCAGTGCGGGCCGAATTCAGAACTATTTCGCGCTCGGACCACTCGCTTGCTCGCGCGCTCTCGCTCCGGCCAGCATGTCGCGCACGATCTCCAGGTTGCCTTCGTGGCAGGCGTACTCATACAGCTGTTCATCGTTCTGCTTCAGGCGGACAACGACCGTCCAGGGCCTGATCCACGTCGTCGGATCGTCGATGGTGAGCTGGTAGTCGATCTGGCCTGGCGACGTGCGTGTGAAGCGCTCGATCAGGTGCAGATTGACGGAAGAGCCCATGAAGTCGTTGCGCGACGAGAAGTTCGTCGTGTCGACAACCAGCGTCTGGCCCTCCCACCGTCCGCGCGAGTCCCCTTGCCAGAGCTGCACGGATGCAGGTGGATGTGGGCGTCCGTCCATGTTGATGATGCGCGCTTCGTGCACGGCCTTGAGGAACAGCACGATGTGCGAGCGTGTTTGCACGATCTGGTAGTAGCCAAGTGGCCCGGCGCCGGCCGCGTTCGAGGTTCCGCTCAGCCGGGGAATGCCGTAGGTCAGGCATCGCTCGACCTGGTTGAGATCTTCGGGGCCCTCTGGCGGACGCCGTCGAATCGCCGCCGTCGCAGCGTTCTTCTGTTGTGCCTTCGCGGTCAGCTGGGGAAT
>JBEBGB010000514.1:0-3998 GCA_040081675.1 Vicinamibacterales bacterium | reverse complement strand
AGACACGAACAAGATCGCAGCGTTGAACGATCTCTGCCGAACGGCGATGGGCATCACCGGCCGGCTAATTCAGACGCCTGGCATCTGCGCCCTGCCGCCCGGCGATCAGTCGGCGATTCGCGAAAAGGTCGAATTGTTCGACGCATTCACGCCCGACAATGATCCGCATCAGGAGCGCGATTTCGGATCGTTCGATCATGCCGGTCAGGCCATCTTCTGGAAGATCGACTACTACGATCCGACGCTCACCTGCGGCAGCGAGGATCCGAGCGACCCGCGCCAGACCGTGCGGGTCCTGACAGTCATGCTCGCGGCCGAATACTGACGCGCCGCGTCAGTCCTTTTGAAGGCCGTCAGCGTAGGCGGATAACGATCCCGTTGGCAGCGCCCAGCTGGCGCCTCGATGATGCGCTGGCTGGGCGAACGTCACCATAGGTCAGTTCGTGAGCGCCCCCCACCAATCGCGCACGGCGCTCCCGCCCAATGCGCATTTGCTTCCGACGAGTTCACGTACGCGGTGCCATTCACATGCGGCGACGGAACTCTCTGACGGCCTTTCACGCGGACAGGCCTTGAGACCCTCCACGACAATTGGGCACGGCGACACATTGGTGCGCCAGCTACTCTTTTTGTCGTTTGAGCTCATTGAGTTTCGACGCGCAGCCGCACGACCCACGCACGAGAAGGGCCGAGCTGTGCGAAATCGGATCACGATTACGAATTCGTCTCTTCGCATTTCATCAACTTGCCTCGAGAAGATGCTGTTGAGCGTTGTAAACGACACGCTGATTCTCCATAATCGAAGTTGCTATCAGCGATCCACCGGACAGCACGGACGACGTGACGTACTCCCCCGTCGTGTCGAGAGCAGACTTGACGAACAACGCACCAAGACGAGCGGATACCGCCTCACTCCCCGCACGGTGTCGGCCTGTCCACCTGAGTGAAACATGCAACGCCCTGGCTTCGAGCGGCATGGCGCCGACCGCGAATCCAGTCTCGGTGTGTACAGTCCCGCGATGGAAAGGCTCCTCGGCGTGGCTGCTCGCGTCGCCGAAGTCGATTCGAACGTTCTGATCATCGGCGAAAGCGGCGTAGGCAAGGAACGTCTCGCCAGGTTCATCCACGACACATCACCGCGCGCGAATGGCCCTTTCGTTCCCGTCAACTGCGGCGCGTTGCCGGACGCACTGTTCGAGAGCGAGCTGTTCGGCCATGTGCGCGGCGCGTTCACTGGCGCCATCAGTGACCGCCCCGGTCTGTTCGAAGCCGCAGATAAAGGCACGCTCCTCCTGGACGAGGTCGGCGAAGTGCCGCTGCCCCTTCAGGTAAAGCTGCTGCGCGCGCTCCAGGAGCACGAGATTCGGCGAGTCGGCGAGAATCGTCAACGGAAGATCACGGCACGCGTAATCGCCGCAACGAACCGTGACCTCGCGCAGGACGTGAAGGAGCGGCGCTTTCGTCGCGATCTGTTCTACCGCCTCAACGTGGTGCAGCTCGAGGTACCGCCGCTGCGAGAACGCCCCGAGGACCTGCGCGGGCTCGCCGCCAGCATCCTCCTCCGTGTCTGTGGTCAGATGGGACGGCCCATCACGGGCTATACCCCAGACGCGTTCGAGCAGATCCTCCGCTATCCGTGGCCCGGCAACATCCGCGAACTCGAAAACGCGGTGGAACGCGCGTGCGTCCTCGCGACCGGAGAACTCATCGAGGTCAGTGATCTGCCGGACGAGGTGCGGCACCACCAGTCGCTCGTGATCGCCTCAGAGCACGTACGTCCACTGCGGGACGTGGAACGCGAGTACATCCTCGCGGCGCTCGAGCGGAACCACGGCAACCGGACGCTAACGGCCGAGCAGCTCGAGATCGGTCCCGCCACACTGTTCAGGAAGTTGAAGGGCTACAGCAACCAACCGTAGACCCGGCTGCTCGTGGCCGAAGCATGGGCGCACGTCGTCGAGTTCATCACGAGCGTCTAAGGTTTGCGACCGGCGCCGGTACCGATCCATCCCGCTTCATCCCTCAACTTCTCGCCGACTCGCCGTAACGTGCTCCCGCTCGATTCCCCGGCAGCCTCCGACCCGTTCTACGCGATGCACGCCAGGTTGTCCAGGTAATCTGCTGTCTTCGCCCACTTTCGGACGGCGTGCGCCGGCGTCGCAACGCGACCAGCGGCGGTCCGGCAGAGCCGCGCCAGCGGAACACCGTGCTGTCACGCCTCTGCCAAACCCCCGCCGCTTCGCCGCCGCGTCCCGTCCTCGTGTCCTGACCCCGGCCCGGTGATGGTGGGTTCCTCAACCGTTGCGAAGGAACCACACATCGCGGTTCCCAGGAGGACAAAATGGCTACGACAGCAACGACCACCCCGAACCAGCCCGTCACCTACTCGCTCCTGGTCATCTTCACCGTGGACCCGTCCACCGATGAGCACCTGCACGACCAACAGGCCATCCGCGACGAGGCCGAAAGCTGGCTCGCAAGCCTCGACGCCACGGTCCACGGCGTCAACATTCGCAAGGCCGATTGACCGCCGACGACGGGGCGCGTCCGGCGCCCCGTCATTCTTCCATTGTCGCGGCGCGCAGTCAGGCTGCAATCACTCCAGCGCCTGAATACAGGCCCGTCGCCGTGGGCGTGTCGGGGCTGCGGCCGTGCCGTGTACGAACGCCCAGAGCTCCGGCGCCACCAGTGGCTGGCGATCGCATCAGGGCGCGTGTGTCCGCAGCGGGACGTGGCGCGCGAACAGATCCTCACGTCGGCCGGAACAACGGCAACCGGGCGCAGACCGCCGAGTGAGATCGGCGCACCGCGCTGTTCATGGAGTTGACCCGCTCCCGCGACGGTCCGTGTCCTGCGGCTTGTAGCCGGAGCAGCGACGCGCGTCGTCGAGTTCATCACGAGCATCTGACGGTTGCGGCCGGCAGTCCCGCGTCGATGCCCATCGCTTCATCACGGTCGAGATCGCCGTCTCGAACTCAGGTCACGTCGCCAGCCTCCGAGTTGAAGTCGTCGGGGGTGTTCACCCACTGTTCTGCAGGACGTCCCCCTGCGTTCGTCGGATGTCGCGTCGCGCGTCGTCGCCGCCGTCAGTGCGGACGCTACGCCACGGCACCGGGAGCCGCTCAAGCGGCTGTGCCAGCACAGTGCGGCTGTCACACCGGCGCCATAGGTGTCGCAGCTCGTCGACGACGCCCGACGCTCCGTTCTCCTTGACCACGTGTTGGGGTTCCTCACTGGCACGAAGGAACCCACAGACACGCGGTTCCGAGGAGAACATCATGAGTCCGAACGCATCCGTAGTCGCCACGCAGAACGTCACCGTCAAGATCACGCCCAACGACAAGGGCAACCCTCCGGGAAAGCTGGCCGACGCCGAGATCCACTTCGTCGACGGCGTCTTCGCCGGCCTGAAGCTGATCGGCTTCGCGATCTGGGAGCGGCGCACCGGCGCCGGCCGCAACGTCACGTTCCCGGCTCGCCAGTACTCGGTGAACGGCGAGCGACGCAGCTTCGCGCTGCTTCGGCCCGTCGCCGACACGAACGCACAGGACAGAGTGCGCGACCTGATCCTCTCCGCCTACACGGAGTACGAACAGGCGGCGTGACCGACCTCAGTCGCCGGGGCGCCCTCGGGCGCTCCGGCGATTCCTGCTTGATCGCCACGGTTGGCACGAGCAGGGCACGGCGTCAGCGCGACCAAAGCCTACTTCGGCTTCGATTTCAGATTGAGACTGATCGCGTTACACGGGCAGCGCAGAGATTCCGGTGTGCCACGAGGTGTGACGTACAGCCACGATTCGCAGGCGTCGCATGTAAACGATTCGAGAAGTTCCTTGTATGCAGCGACGACGGGCTCGAAATCCTTCTTTCCGAAGTTGGCCCACTCGTTGTAGTGAACAGCCTTGTTCACTGCCCACTGCTCGACGTTCGTTGCGGCGCTCGATGTCGACAGAACAGTCTTCCGCTTCCCAGCGGCTTCCTTATCAGCATTCTTCCCC
>JBEBGB010000513.1:0-4009 GCA_040081675.1 Vicinamibacterales bacterium | reverse complement strand
GGCACGCGACGTCAGTTCGAAGCCGAGGTCGCTTCTTCCAGCGTCGAACTGAAACTCCGCCGCCATCAAGAGCGTGGAGGCCGATGTTGGACCGAGTGCGACAGCGCGCATGAACGCGGTCCGTGCCTGCTCGTGTCTCCCCGCTCTCACAAGCGAATCCCCGAGTTCGTCCCACCGGTACGGCGCGGCCGGGTCTCGCCCGAGATACGAGATGAGTACCTCTGGCGCAAGCGTTGGTACCGTATCAGGAGCCGCGGCTCGAGTCTGATCGCGCAGCCGGCGAAGTGCGGTCTCGGTGTCGCACACGCCGAACCGGCACAGCATTCGCTCGGTTGCGACTTCGTCTGAACGCTGCAAGAGCATGAGCCACCCTGCGCCGTACGCCGTCGTGAGCACACCGAGCAGCAAGACGATGGGTCCGACGCCGTACTCGATTCGTGCGGACGCGCGTGGTGCCGCGACGGCAGCAGGAGGACCGAGCGTCGCCGCCACGCCTGCCACCCATGCCAGCACCAGCCCGTTTGCGGTGACGTAGGTGTTGAAGTCGGTGACGCTGTGAATGAGGATCGCGGTCAGACTGCCCGCGCACGCCAGTCCGATAAACCGCGTTTCGCGCGCCTCGGGCTCTGATGCTGCGCTGACCGCACGTCCGAACACCACGGTCATGAGGGTGGCCGGCGCCAGGAACCCGACGAAGCCAAGTTCGGAGAAGAGTTGGAGGTAGTCGTTGTGCGCGTTGGTCCACGCCCAGCCAACGCCGGCAATCTGGTAGCGCAGAAACGCGGGGAAGAAGGCGCCAAGTCCACAGCCAAACAGCGGGTACGCGGCGATGAGACGCAACGTGTCGCGCCAGACGGGCACGCGGCCCTCGGTCGGTTGGTCCGACGCCACCGAGCCAAAGCGTTGCACCAGCTCGGACGGCGTCAGGAACACGAACGCCACCAGGAACAGCAGCGTGAGGAGTGCGAGGAACGTCCAGCGCCGACCGCGGGACAGACCTCGGCCCAGTGCCAGAGCGGTCACGAAGAACAGCGAGAACAGACTCGCGATCACACCCGACTTCGAGCTGGAGAAGAGAAGCGCCACCAGCATCAGCACTGTCAGCGAGAATGGCACGGCCGCATTCGCGACGTCCGTCATGGCCAGTACGCCGCGACGCCCACTGCGATAGAGCACGCTCACGCCGTACATGAGCGCGAAGGGCAAGGTCATCTCGAGGAGCCCGGCGAAGTGATTTCTGTTCGGGTAGGAACCCGATAGCAACTGCATGGCGCCGCCGCTGGTCGCCAACGCCCACGCGGCCTCCGCGGCGCCGACAAGGACGATTGGCAGAGCAGCTGTCCATGGACCAAAGGGCGACCGCCGAACCAACTGCCGCGACACGAAGAAGGTGATCGCGTACGCGGTGATGCGCGCCAACTGCAGCCAGGTGGTTGGGGGCGCCACGCTGAGCGGCGCGTAACGGACTGGCCCGGTGAATGGACTCAGCGCCTCGGCGACTTCCGCCCGCATGGGCGAGAGGATGCGAAGCAGAGGGATCGGCAGCGGAACCAGCTGGAAGGCAACGTAGACGAGGAACAGGATTGCGGCGGCGTTGATGAGGCGCTCGGGGCGCGAGGCCGGAGCCGCCCGAAAGAGGAGCAGGCTGCCGGCGAGGCCGGCAAGCCCGAGATCGAAGACGGTGACGGCGAAGGCGTCAGGGTCGTCTGCGCCGCCCGTGAGGACGGCGTAGCCGAGTGGCAGCGCGAGCAGGCAGAGACAGAGTATCCAGCTCGCAGGTCGCGTCATGCGTGCGGCAACACGCGTCGAATGTTAGCAGCGTTTGCAGCCGCTCGGGCACTTGCCGCCGCCCGACGGAGCACACGTGCCGTTGCTGCAGACGCACGAGCCCTTCGCGCAGCACTGGAGGCTTCGGCCCTTTGCAGCGCAGCACGTGTTCCGCGGACAGCAGATGCCGCTGGAATTGCCGCCGCCGTTGTTGCCGCCACCCTCGCCGCCCTCGCCGCCGCGATTACCATTGCGATTACCATCGCGATCACGATCGCGATCGCGGTCGCGGTCGTCTTCGTCACTGCGGTCATTGCCGTGCTCATCGTCGCCCTGACTGCAGGTGCGAGCACCAGACCGCTGCTCGGCTTTCGTGCACGAACGTGCTTCGAGCGGTTCGACGGCGAACATGGCGAAAAACGCCGTGGTGAACACTCCGCCGATGAGACCAAAGGTCTCTCGGCGCGACATGTTCGAACCGAGAATTCGCGCGACGTCGTCAATTATGCGGTCCATAAGTCACATCCTGAGATCATCTGCGCCGCCGGCCCGGTTGTTCGCAGATCTGAAAACTGACGACCATGTTACGGATTTCCAGCCCATCAATGCAACCAAAATATCGGTCATAACTAGTTGATTCAACAGATGTTAGACGTCTGTCGTACGGCTGGATCGCCACGCGGCGCCGGTGAGACGCCGCGGGTGCGGCACATTCGTGCAATGGCCTAGCGTTCGAGCCCATTTGCGGATCGGCGCCTCGGGCAGACAGGGCTCGCCCGGCAGGGCAGGGCACGTAGGGCATGTAGGTCGGAGGAGGACGATGTTGTAGGCGAGCAGCCACCGCTGACCCCGCTCGAGGCCAGGCGAAATCTGATTCGTCTGGCTCGCGAAGGTCTGCTCAGCTCGGCGCACTACAAGGTGTGCATGGACCGCATCGACGAGGACGTGGCACTGTTCGAACTGCGCGACCTCACGCTCGATCTCTGCACCTCGAACCTGCTGCCAGCCATTGCCACTCCGCGGTCGCTCGACCTCGTGCATCTTCGAACCGCACTGTGGTTCCATGCGGCCGCCCGACTGGATCGCTTCGTGACGAAAGACAGCGCCCAGGAGGCGTCGGCGAAGGAGCTGGGGCTGCCCGTTACGTGAGCCAGAGCGAAGTCGGCGTCCTCAATGAGCACGCTCGAGTCTCACGCCCCTCGAGCCGCGTCCTCGTCTGGGAACCGCCGCTCGGGCAGCGGCGGAGGGTGGCGAAGTCCCTTCAACTTGAGATGCCAGTAGCCCCAGGACCGGCCATCGAACACGCCCGGCGGCGCCTGGTCGAGGGCGGTCGCCAGCATCTCGTCCGACACGTGTCGGCGAAGCGTCTTCACGTCCTCGGCCGTCCCGTAGGTGAGCACATGGGCGATGAAATGCGCTGGCCGCGCGAGGGCCGCCTTGGGCTCCATGAACCAGATGCAGCGTCGCGCCACCATTTCGAGTTCGGTCGTGAGCGCGAGTGGCCCCAACGTGTCCATCAGCGGGCCTCCAGTCTGGGAAGCGCGTCGAGGTCCACGCCCCTGGCCGCGTCCTGCAGCTGGTGCTTCAGCGCGAGAGGCAGCGTGTTCAGATCACCGTCCCCAAAGTAGCTCAGCGCTTTCAGCGTGATCTGAGGATTGAACTGCGCGCCGTAGATGGCCTGCGCAGACGCGAGCGCCACTGGCAGGCCAATGCCGTGGCTGATGAGAGCCGCCATGTCGATGTAGTCTCGGACCTCGGCGCGTTTTTGAATCACCGATGCTTTCGTGCCCGCCAAGTCGATCAACGATGCCACCTCGAGGTTGACGCCGGCCGGCAGGACAGGTGGCTGGACTTGTCGAAGTCCTGGCACGGCGAAGAATGACACCTGAACGGGGCCACCGCGATCGAGGAGGCAGGTCAGGGTTCCCGCCTCCCGCTGCATGATCTCGCCACCCGCGAGGAAACGCAGCGAGCGCAACAGATCATCCGGATCGAAATCGCGCGTTCCGAAGAGATCGAAGTCCACCGACTGCCGATGGCCCAGCTGAAGCGCGATCGCGGTACCGCCGTAGAGCACGAAGTAGTCGGGCACTTCGCTCAGCTCATTCCACAATCGACGCTGGGCGGGGGGCAGCACGTCCAGTCGGGGCTCGAAGCGCACGGGGGCGAGTATAGCTTCTCGGTCGGGACGGTCGGGACGGTCGGGACGGTCGGGACGGACAGGAGCTGTCTCTTATACACA
>JBEBGB010000512.1:0-4009 GCA_040081675.1 Vicinamibacterales bacterium | reverse complement strand
GTGCTCTTCGACTCGTGTGCGGCGCAGCGGTCTGTGCGATGTGCCTGGCCGGCGCTGCGTGCCGTACGGCGACGCCTGCGACGCAGTCCGTACCCATCGTGCAGCCAGGTGCGCCCGGTCAGCCCAGCCTGACGATTGATGCAACGCGTGCGGTCGATCTCTCCAGAGTCAGGTTCACCCCGGCCGACGTCGACTTCATGCAGGGGATGATCTCGCACCATGCGCAAGCGATCGAGATGACCGACCTGCTCGCGACGCGCACCGAGCGAGACATCATGCGAAAGCTGGCCGAGCGCATCGATATCTCACAAGCGGACGAAATCAAGATGATGCAGCAGTGGCTCGTGGCGCGCGGCCAGATTGCGCCGGAACAGCATGCGCACCATCACGAGAGCATGATGATGCCTGGCATGCTCACGCCCGAGCAGATGGCGCGGCTCGCCGCGGCCCACGGTACGGAGTTCGATCGGCTGTTTCTCCAGGGCATGATCGCCCATCATCAAGGCGCACTGACGATGGTGGACGAGTTGATGAAGATCCCCGGTGCGGCACAGGAGTCCGAGATCTTCGGCTTCGTGTCGGATGTGGAAGCCGATCAGAGTGCGGAGATTGCGCGTATGGGCGCCATGCTGCAGGAGTTCATGAAATGAACGCGAAGGGACCGATTTACGGATTGTCGATTGGCGTGCTGGTGTCCATCGGTGCTGCGGCGCTTGCCGCGCAGAGCCGTCCTGCGGCGCAGCGCCCCGACCCACGCGTAGGTCTCAAGGCCGGCATCCGCGATGCGGGGCAGGCCATCAAGAACCTGGAACTGGTGGCATCGTTGCCCAAGCCAGCGGGCTTCTTCGATCCCCAGACACCGCTTGGCAGACCCACGCCACCCGAGCCAGCCCCGGCAACACCGCCAGCTGCCGCGACGCCCGCTTCTGGCGCCACTCCCGGAAGTGCGGCCCCCGCAGCAGTGCCAGCCGCGACTCCGCCCGCTCCCTTCGACCCTGCGGTTGCGAACCGGCTTGATTTCAGCAATTCCGACATCGCATTCGATGGTCATCGCCTCTTCATGGGCAGCTTCCACGGGTACAACGTGTACGACATCGAGGAGTCGAAGAACCCGAAGCTCCTGGCGTCGATCGTGTGTCCCGGCGGACAGGGCGACGTGTCGGTCTACAAGAACCTGCTCTTCATGTCGGTCGAGCAAGGGCGCGGCCGACTCGACTGCGGCACGCAAGGACATCAGTCCGCGGTCAGCAACGAGCGATTCCGTGGCGTGCGCATCTTCGACATCACCGATGTTGCCAAGCCCAGGCAGGTGGCCGCCATTCAAACGTGCCGCGGGTCGCACACGCACACGCTGGTTCCGGATCCACGCGACCCGTCGAACGTGTACGTGTACGGCTCGGGCACTTCGGTCGTTCGCTCGGGTGAGGAACTGGCCGGCTGCATCGACAAGGATCCGAAGGACGACCCGAACACGGCACTCTTCAGCATCGACGTCATCAAGGTGCCGCTTGCCGCTCCCGATCAGGCTCGCATCGTCAATCGACCGCGCATCTTCGCGGATCCAGCCAGCGGCAACATCGCGGGCTTGTGGCTTGGCGGTACTCACGGTGAGGGCACGCAGCGCACGAGCGCGACCAACCAGTGCCACGACATCACGGTGTTTCCCCAGATCGGCCTCGCCGCCGGTGCGTGTTCTGGCAATGGCATTCTGATCGACATCTCGGATCCGGAGCACCCGACGCGTCTTGACCAGGTGCTGGACGGCAACTTCGCGTACTGGCATTCGGCCACGTTCAACAACGATGGCACGAAGGTCATTTTCACGGACGAATGGGGCGGCGGCACGCGTCCCCGGTGTCGTGCGACCGATCCGCCGACCTGGGGCGCGGATGCGATCTTCGACATCGTCGACAAGAAACTGAAGTTCGCTGGCTACTTCAAGATGCCTGCCGTGCAGACCGAGCAGGAGAATTGCGTCGCGCACAACGGCTCGCTCATTCCGGTACCTGGTCGCGACATCATGGTCCAGGCCTGGTATCAGGGCGGCATCTCCGTCTACGACTTCACCGACTCGGCGCATCCGGTCGAGATTGCGTACTTCGATCGCGGTCCGCTCGATGCGAAGCAGCTGTACCTGGGTGGCTACTGGTCCGCGTACTGGTTCAACGGACAGATCTACGCCAGTGAGATCGCTCGTGGGCTCGACATCTTCAAGCTGAAGCCGAGCGAGTTCCTGTCACAGAACGAGATCACGGCCGCGATGCTGGCGCATACCGATACGTTCAACCCACAGGAACAGATGCGCGTCAGCTGGCCGGCGACGGCGGTCGTCGGTCGTGCCTATCTGGATCAACTCGCTCGCTCGAATGGGTTGCCGACCGCCCGCGCGTCGGCTGTGAGAAGCGCTCTCGATCGTGCCGACAACATGACGCCACGTTCGGCGAAGGCAAGCGAGACGGCGCAGCAACTCGAGGGGCTCGCAACCGAGCTGCAGTCTGCAGAGAGCAGCGCATCAACGGCGAACAAGGCCCGGTTGCACGCGTTGGGCGCGCTCATCAACACGCGCGCCGCCGCGCTTCGATGAGACGGCTATCGCGACTTCTCGAGCCGGACGGTCGGATCTGGAGAGCCGTCCCATGTGAAGCGGTACGTCTTCCCCTTTCGCACGTTCATGACCAGCGCCGGTCTGAAGCAACCGACGCACGTGCCATCCACGTGTCGAACACTCGGGTAAACGACCCCGAGCGCGCCTTGGCCAAGCATGCGCTCGGCGAGCGCCTGCGCGTCGACGTAGCTGTGAGGATCAAGGCAGCGTCGTAGCACGCCCCGCGACCGTCGAAGGTCGTGGAAGCTGGCGCTGAAGTCAGCGAGGTAGTCGTCGTAGGTCACGGAGTCATCGAAGCGGCCGATCTCCGCGAGCTGCACCGATTTGTGGAAGCTCACCTCCGCCTGCGAGGTGGCGAGGTCGAAACCCGCGTACCACGCACCGCGCTCCGGCCCATTGAAGCGGCTGCCAAGGGGATTGGCGTGGCAGAACGACGCGTTGATCACATCAGCGCACGGGACGCCGAACACCAGCTCCTCGGGTCCGATGCCAGGCAGCAGCCCGTGCTCTCCGAGCACGCGCTCGTTGGTCGCTCCGTCCAACTCGAAAATCGCATGCAGGTGTTCTTCATCGTCGGCAATGGCGCCAAGCACGCTGGCCCCGCCGGGAAGATGGCGCGACGGCACAAGACGATGCGTGTCGAATTGTCTGACGAGCGTGATCGGAGGAAGGGGAGTCACCCGGCGCGTCGTGCGTCGAGCAGCCGGCGCACCGTCTGCATGGAGGGCAGGCCGCCGCGCAGCATATAGGCGAGGGGCGACCGGCCACCGAAGATCGGATGCTGATTGGCGAGTTGCACCCACTGGTCGGCCAGACGAGACCCGTGCAGGATGTGGAGCGCCTTGAAGATGCCGACGAGATACGAGATGCGCATGAGCCGATCTTCGTCGACGACGCGATTCGGATTCCGCTTCATCTCGTAGAACGGACCGTTGGTGACCCCGCCCAGAAGCGCTCGTGCATCCACGTCGCGCACGTTCCACTTCGCCATGATGTTGAAGAAGGCCTTGAGGGCAGCCTCCGACAAGCGTTCGCGCTCGCTGGCTGCACTGAGATCGGTTCGTCGATCCACCTGGTAGCGGGTGACAGGGTATTCCAGCGTCTGCGTCATCTGGGTAATCCTGATCGAGAGAATAATCGCTCCTGATCAAGATTGCAATAGACCGATGGTTCGGGCGGTCTCTCGACTGGTATGCGGTGCCGGGAAGACCTCGGTCGCAGGGGGCAAGCGGACGGGACGTGGAAGGCGAGCGCTCGAGCGCGCTCGAACCTTGACCGGTTGGGTCAAACCTCGGCGCGCGCGAGTCAACTCTTGCGACTGCTAAAACCTGACGAAGAAACCGACCTGGATACGCGACGCATTGATGCCCTGATCCTGATCGATGACATCGCTCTTCGGGAACA